>JBBTEQ010000075.1:0-9782 GCA_038042235.1 Bdellovibrionota bacterium
AGTACCAATGAAAGCCTTGGTTGATATGGCCGCTGATCGCGGAGCTTACATTGATCAATCCCAGTCGTTAAATCTTTTTATGGAAGCACCTACTATTGGCAAGCTTTCATCTATGTATATGTATGCATGGAAAAAAGGTTTAAAAACTACTTATTACTTACGTTCAAGACCAGCAACATCTATTGCTAAAACAACTGTAAGAAAAGTATCCGTTGTTGCTGAAGTGCCGACAGATATAAAAGAATACACTGATGCCGAAGCTGTAACATGTAGTCTTGAAAATCCAGAGTCTTGCGAAGCTTGCCAGTAAATATATAAACTTGAGGGGGTTCATATGATTTTAGATCCAGGTTTTGATTTAACATTACGACCAATGAAGTATCCGATTTTTTTTGAAATGTACAAAAATGGTATTAAGAACACGTGGACCGTTGACGAAGTTGATTTTTCAACAGACTTAGTGGATCTCAATACCAAAATGACCACTTCTGAAAAACATTTAATTCACCGACTGATTGCATTTTTTGCCACAGGTGATTCTATTGTTAGTAATAATCTGGTTTTAAATTTATACAAACACATCAATTCTCCGGAAGCGCGTCTTTACTTAAGTCGTCAGCTTTATGAAGAAGCCTTACATGTGCAGTTTTATCTGACTTTACTCGACACCTATATTCCTCATCCTGACGAAAGAGCTTTAGCCTTTTCTGCAGTTGAAAATATACCCTCAATCAAGAAAAAAGCTGATTTCTGTTTTAAATGGATGGATTCCATCAACACTCTGGATGAATTAAAAACGACTGAAGATCGCAGAAAATTTTTAATGAATCTGATTTGTTTTGCCACTTGTATTGAAGGTTTATTTTTCTTTGCAGCCTTTGCCTATGTTTATTTTTTAAGATCTAAAGGCCTTTTGGCTGGACTTGCTGCCGGAACTAACTGGGTGTTCAGAGACGAAAGTATGCATATGGCCTTTGCAATGCAAGTAATAGAGACCGTTCGTAAAGAAGATCCGAATATTTTTAATGAACAAATGAACGATATGATCACACAAATGTTAGAAGATGCTATTGAATGCGAGATGACATTTGCTGAGGATTTAATTTCTAACGGTATTGCCGGACTATCTTTAAATGAAATGCGTCAGTATTTAGAATATATTGCTGATCAACGTTTAGAGAGCCTGAATATACCAGCTCGTTACAATACAAAAAATCCATTTACATTTATGGAACTTCAAGACATGCAGGAGTTAGCAAACTTCTTTGAAAGAAGAGTTTCCGCTTACCAAACTGGCGTTTCAGGGCAAGTTAGTTTTGACGAGAGCTTTTAGTTATTTTGTAGCTTAAGGAGTCTTACATAAAGCGACCGGAGACCATTTTCCCCTCGCATTATCTAAAATATTACGTTCACGAACTGCAAAGAAGTAGTTTGTGTTTGCAAGTAAGCCTGCTTGAGTACAGGCATAAGGCAAAAATAATGGGTTACAAGTGCCTGGAATAAAGCCAACATTTGCATCTGCATTAACCCCAATCCAGTTCGGAGAAGTGTTATAACCCCACTCTACATCAGCTGTTCCACTTGCTAAGCCTGGGTTGGTATTCCCCTGCATGCTGACGGCGCAAGTTCCCGCCGTGGCTGGAGGATTAAATACTACAACTGGCTGAGGTGTTACACAATTTACAACTGTAGAAACCAATGTTGGTGGAACTCCATAAATAAAATTATTGTCTATCGCAGTCAAAGTATAACCATAGGTCATGCCTGAAACAATGCCGGGCACGGATGCTGGAGTATGAGTAGTCGCAAAATTATCATCTCGCCATTCTGAAACTGAATCTCCCGAAATAATGCCAAGAGTTGTTTCAGCATTGTAAAGAGTATAGACATTGGTTGTATTAGTAATGTCGGTATTTGTTCGTTGAAGTCTATATAAAATATTCTGATTAAAGCGCGCAGCGTTTGTGATTATATTGCAACCCAGGTTTGCGGTGGTAACTACTGTCGCCGAAGTAATAAGTGGGGTAGTTAAGTTACGATTCACAGTAACTTTAGAAAAAGGCGTATCGGCTAATAGGCCATCTAAAGTTCGCAGTTTGAATCTGATGGTGTATTTTAAATTCGGCTGACCAGGCACTGGGTTAACAAGAATCGCACCCAATTTTACCGAAAAACCAAATCGACCATTATGGCATTGCGGAAATGATTTTTCTGTTGGTAAGCCTGCTTCTTCAATTAATCCGACCCCCTTGGTTACCCAAAAACAGCGTCCACCGGGCAGCGCCGCAACTGGAATTCCAGAATCTGCAGTTACGCAGGCATCTGAAAGAGAATTAGAAATATAAGGATTTACTGTTTCGTTTTCACCTGGAAAAACCTCTACTAAAATACGATTATTTTTGCGGTCTAAATCTTTACAGGTTCCCGTTACTTCTACTCTGTCCGAGTCATCCATATTTACTGTTAATGTTTGATTATCTGGTTTAATGTCTAAATCGCCATCGTTTGGCACGGAAGTCGTATCTTCAATTGCGTCGAATTCACTTCCTGAAGACAAAAGACTTTTACCGATTGGCTGTGTACAACCAGATAAAAATAAAAACGTAACCAATATGAAAAAATAGTGATTGGACTTCACACTCTACTTATCGGCATTTTTAAGAATCTATTAAGTATAAGTGTCTCAGTCTGAGACACTTATTTAGAAATTTGACTAAATTAAATTTTAAACCAAATTTTCGTCGGCCTCTTCAGTAAATGCTATTTCATCTTCAATATGAGAGGCTTCTTCTTCAAAAACAAGACCTTCGACAGCCTCATTGGCTTCAATAATAGTCGCAGTAGGTTCCTCAACAGGTGTCTCAAAGCGAGCAAGCCAATTGATATCACGCTTAGTAACTTCTTCTCCGACGGCTAAAGCCTCGCGAATATCCTGGGCTTTTTCTTGATCTCTTTTCATTTTCTGACGAGCTTTTTCCTGCACAAAAAATTCAGAAGAGGTCGATATCGAAGTTAATTGTTCTTCAATTAGTCCAAGCTCCTGTTCACCTTGAGAATAGCTGGCGTCTTGCACTTCTGCAGACATTGAATCGGTTACCATAGCTAAGGTCTGTTCATCCTGAGGTTCTTCACCTATCCCTTCAGGTAGCAATTCATCTATCTGAGAAAGCGTCGGAAGTTCTTTAATATTTCGTAGCCCAAAAATTTCAAGAAATCTTCTTGTTGTTCCGTACTGCATCGGTTTACCAGGCAAATGTTCTGCTTTACCTTCAAAGTTAACCAAACCTTTTTCCATTAAGGCTCGCAATAAATGGCCCGACTCCACTCCCCTGATTTGATCCACTTCAATTTTTACAACCGGTTGCTTATAGGCAATAATTGACAAAGTTTCTAAAGCTGGCCCAGAAAGTCTAAAGGCCCGAGTTTTAATAGTGCGCTTTAAAAAATTCATATTATCAATTTTAGTTCTGATCTGATAACCGCCTGTGATTTCTTCTAAGCTCACTCCGCGGCGTCCACCGGCGTACTCAACCGCAATAGCATCAAGAGCCCTTTTAATTTTATCTTTTTTTACAGTTGTTCCTTTAAAAACCATTTGAATAGCCGCAAAACTGACCGGTCTATCAGAGGCAAATAATATACTTTCAATAATACTTTCAACTTGTTCATCTTCAATAAACTCTAAATCTTCAATTTGAGCTGACTCAAAAATGTCCAGCTCTGTTCCATCAATAGTAGTCGCTGCTGACTGCAATGCCATCTCTTCAATATTATCGACCTCGGGTAAAAAACCTTCTTGCTCAGTCTCTTCACTTAAAAATACACTAGCTTCAATCTCGATATCGGTTTCGATTTCGATTTCGATGATATTCTCTGTTGTATCTTCTGTTGTAATAATTTTGTTTGCCATATTCTAATCTCCTTAGACCAGAGCTTCAGGTTCATTATTCAAATTTAATTCTGCTGCTAAAATTTCGTCATCCGTTGCAATTGAATCAGACGCCAGCTCTTCCATTAAAGAGTCTGCTTTAGAATCTTCGGCAAAAGCTTCAATGCTGTCATCTATGCTGTCTTCAAAACCTTGTGCCGCTAACTTATCAACTAACTCTTCATTGTTAAGATTTCCATATTCTTCAACACGGGATAAAACATCGTCTTCAATATCTTTTTTAGTTTGGATATGTATATCGCCGTATGTATCTGTTTGATAAAGCGATACATAACCTAATTTCCCAAGCTCGAGTAAAGACAAAAGTGTAATCAACGCTTGTCTGGATTTTTGCACCTGATCTGCAATATTTTGGGAAATAGTCTGAGAAAGCATATCCACCATACGAATAGTAGTTCCGGGTTTGAGATAATATTTCATTTCAACAATCCGGGAAGAAATAGACTGCAACTTAACAGAAACTTTATGGATTTTTTTATTTAAAATAGCTAAGGCTTTACGATAAGACGCTATCAGTGAAAACAAAGCATTGTCTTCAAGTTCAATTTCATTATCATTTACTTCGATTTTTTCGCGGATTCCCCGTGCCCAGATATCACGGTTTAGAAGAGGCCTTTCATAAAGAGACTTCGAGGCTTCTTTGAATTTTTCATATTCTAATAATTTTTGAACCAATTCTTTTCTTGGATCTACATTTTCAACTACTTCGCCATTTTCATCATACTGAGGAAGAAGCATCTTGGATTTGATATGAATTAATGTTGAAGCCATGGCGATAAAATCACCTGCCACTTCAAGGTCGAATTCTTTCATCAATTTAATAAAATCAAAATACTGTGTGGTGATCTCAACAATATTAATATTGAATATGTCCATTTCTTCTTTACGAATTAAATAAAGAAGCAAATCAAGTGGACCTTCAAATTGTTGTAACTGAACGCGAATGCTCATAGAGTTCCTTATTAAAACTTCATCCAATCCTTAATGATTGAAATATTTTTTCTCGCTTCCATACGAGCCTTTTCGCATCCTGCAGCAATTATTGAATCAAGCTGCGAAGGCTTATTCAACAACTCTTTTTTCTTTTCTCTGGGTATTTTTGTTTTTTCTTCAATATTTGCACAAAGTTTAGCTTTACAGTCGCCACAGCCAATTGTAGCGGTCGTGCAGCCCTCAATTACCCATTTTTTTTCAGCTTCAATAGAGTAAAGCTTATGAAAATGAAAAACAGTGCACTCATCAGGAACACCTGGGTTCTCGCGTAAAGCTCTGCGGCTGTCGGTTAGCATCGAGTTCACTTTTTTCTTAAGTGATTTTTCATCTTCGGTCAAAAGCAGCGTATTGCCATATGATTTACTCATTTTACGACCATCTAAACCGGGTAATAATGGAACTTCCGTCAGTAAATGCTTGGGTTCAGGTAATTTGCCTTTGTAAAGATGATTAAATCTACGAATGATCTCGCGAGTTAACTCTAAATGAGCCACTTGATCGGCTCCAACAGGTACTAAATGCCCAAAGTAAATGGCAATATCGGCCGCTTGCAATACCGGGTAAGAAAAACGGCCCAAATTATGTGTGTCGGTGGCTTTAGCTTCTTCTTCAGCATCTTTCCAAGTCGGAACTCTTTCTAGCCATCCCATGGGAGTTAAATTGGCAAAATGCATAAATAATTCAATATGCTCCGGCACCATCGATTGAATAAACATCGTGTTTTTATCAGGATCAATTCCCCATGCCAATAAATCAGCAAAAATATCCCGGTTGTACATTTTAACGTCAGCGTGGTTTTTGTAGGCCGTCGTCAGCCCATGCAGATCCATAACGCCAAAAAAACATTCGTATTGATTTTGTAAAGTCATCCAGTTTTTAATGGCGCCAAAATAATTACCCACGTGTAAATGATGGGTCGTTCTAACCCCGCTCATCACGCGAAGTTTTTTTTCTGGCTTTAGTGGCTGCACATCAGCACTCATACAGCTCCCGAAATAGCAAAATTCATAAGAACTGAATATAATGCACTCACAGGAATACTCAGAATACGCAGGGCTCCGGTCATCACCAAAAATAATAAGATGATACTAGTCATGTGCTCATTTTGTTCTAATTTATAATTAATCGAGGCCGGTAAAAAACGCGCTAAAACTTTTCCGCCATCTAGTGGATGCAGAGGAATAATATTAAAAATAGCCAAAAATAAATTAATTTGAACAAACATCTGCATCAGTTCAAAAACCGGTTTTGTGTAGTCGCCTAAAAAACCGAACTTTAATGCAAAAAATACAAAAATTGTGCCTACTACTGCTAATAATATATTTGAAGCCGGACCTGCTAAAGCAATCCAAAACATATCAATACGTATATTTTTTAAATTTCTTGTATTAACTGGCACGGGCTTAGCCCATCCAAAAAAAATTGGTATATTAAATATAATTGCACTGATTGGCAGTATGAATGTGCCCACCATATCGGCATGTGCCATTGGATTCATGGTTAAACGCCCTAATTGCTCGGCCGTATTGTCTCCTTTGAGTTTAGCAATAAGACCATGTGCATATTCATGAAAACAAAGTGCAAATAAAAAAGGAACATAAAATTTACCTAATTTGACGCCAATCTCTAAAATATCCATAATCTCCTCGGGAAATAGACCTGATCAGGCTATCAGATACTAGATACATGTCGAGAAAAACTCTTATGTTGCACTTAGTTTATTCAACTATTATAAGTTTTATGACTTTAATTTAAGGAGTTTTTCATGTCTGCACAGCCCACTACTCAGTCTAATCATCCTGCTTTAACCATGTGGTCCGAAGACGAAATCGCATTCAGAGATGCTGTTAGGTCATTTGCAGAAAGTGAAATTAAACCCCATGTAAACCACATGGATGAAAAAGCCGAAATGAAACCCGAAATTGTTGCTAAACTTTTTGAAATGGGCCTCATGGGTATTGAATCTCCGGAGCAGTATGGTGGCGCGGGATCAAGCTTTACTATGGCCTGCATCGCCATTGAAGAATTGGGACGCATTGATGGATCGGTTTCGGTCCTTTGTGATGTGCAAAATACACTGGTTACCAATGCCATCATTAAATATGGTAACTCAGCTTTAAAAGAAAAATATTTACCAAAACTCGCACAAAGCTGGGTCGGAGCCTATTGTTTATCTGAATCTTCTTCAGGCTCAGACGCTTTTGCTTTAAAATGCCGAGCAGAAAAAAAAGATAATAAATGGCTGATCAATGGCAACAAACTTTGGATTACCAATGGCAAAGAAGCTAGTTTTTTTATAGTTTTTGCTAATATTGATACGACAAAAGGTTACAAAGGAATCACCGCTTTTATCGTCGAAAAAGGCTTTAAAGGTTTCACTGTTGGTAAAAAAGAAGACAAATTAGGAATTAGAGCGAGCTCTACCTGTGAACTGATTTTTGAAAACTGCGAAGTTCCCGAAGAAAATGTTTTAGGAGAAATTGGCAAGGGTTATAAAATTGCCATCGAAACCTTAAATGAAGGACGCATCGGCATTGGCGCGCAAATGGTGGGAATATCTCAGGGTGCCTATGAGGCCACTTTAAAGTATATAAAATCACGCGAACAATTTGGAAAATCTATCGGACAATTTCAAGGTGTACAATTTCAGTTAGCCCAGATGCGAATTGAATTAGAAGCTGCTAAATTAATGGTTTATAATGCCGCTAGGTTAAAAGATGCAGGAGCTGATTTTATTGAATCAGCGGCCATGGCAAAGTATTACTCTTCAAAGATTGCTGAAAAAATTACTTCGATGGCCATTGACCTATTCGGCGGTAATGGTTTCACAAAAGAGTATCCAGTAGAAAAATTCTGGCGTGATGCCAAGATTGGCCAGATTTACGAAGGAACTTCTAATATGCAACTGCAAACGATTGCAAAAATTGAAATGGATAAGGCTTAAATAATGCCTGTAAAAAATCAAAGTGTTATTGTAACCGGCGCGAGCTCTGGAATTGGAGCTGCAGTTGCAAAGCGCTTTGCTAAGGAAGCTTATGATCTCCTATTGCTTGGTCGTAATGAAATAAGACTTAAAGAAGTCCAGGCGGAATGTAAACTTACCACTCAAAAAGTTGAAATTTTAGCATTTGATCTAGCTGAAATCACAAAGTTCAGAGATGCTATTAAGCACAAACTCAGCGAGCTGTCTTCTCCTACAATTTTAATTAATAATGCAGGTTTATATTATCAAGGCTTACTGGAAGAAACACCAGATGAAGTCTGGGCTACTCAGTTTCAAATTAACTTACTTTCTGCTGTGCAATTAACTAAAATACTTTGGCCAATATTTAAAAAAAATAACAAGGGATCAGTTGTTAATATCTCATCTACACTGGGCTTAAAACCGATAGCAAATTCCGGGGCTTACTCAGCCATAAAAGCAGCTATGGTCAACTGGACTCAGTCTCTGGCGCAAGAAGGCGGTGCTTATAACATCAGAGCTAACTGCATTTGCCCTGGTATAGTCGACACCCCGATTCATTCTTTTCATACGCTAGCTGCCGAACAAAAAAAAGACGCCACAACACAAATGGCAAAGTACCAATTATTAAGCGAAATCGGACAACCTACTGATATTGCTGAAGCCACTTATTTTTTAGCATCAGAGCTTTCTCGCTTTACCACGGGTAGTACACTTAACGTTGATGGTGGAATTAATATTAAATGAGCGAAGATAATAGCCCCTTACGCCTATCAAAGTTGATGTCTGAACGCGGACTATGTTCAAGGCGTGAAGCCGATGAGTATATCTCTCAGGGTCTGGTGCGCGTTAACGGCGAGATTGTAAAAGAACTGGGTGTTAAAGTCCTTCCAAATGTAAGCATCACGCTTGAAGCAGAAGCCATGCGTAACCAAAAAAACCTCGTCACTATTATTTTAAATAAACCCATAGGTTATGTTTCGGCTCAACCCGAGCCAGGCTCGGGCTACGAACCTGCCATCCGATTGGTGACCGACAGGAATCAATACGGAATGCAGAAAAAAACTCTGCAACGAGGTGATTTGCAGGGAATAGCTGTTGTCGGACGCCTTGATATCGACTCTCAAGGTTTGTTGATCTTCACACAAGATGGTCGCCTGGCAAAAAAAATTATCGGTGAAAACTCCAGCGTTGAAAAAGAATATGTAGTGCGCGTAGCCTATACGGGACCAGAAAGAAGCCTACCCGATGAAAAACTTAAACTTCTTAATTTTGGACTGTCGATAGATGGCGTAAAACTTAAAAGAGCCCAAGTTGAGTGGCTCAATGAAGACCAACTGAGGTTTGTTTTAAATGAAGGTAAAAAGCGCCAGATCCGCAAAATGTGTGAACAAGTAGGCCTTGAAATCAGAGGCTTAAAACGCGTCCGTGTAGGTAAGCTAGTCTTAGGCAAACTACCTGAAGGCCAGTGGCGATTTTTAGAGCACGATGAAGAGATTTGAAATTTAGGTAACCCAGTTCCCTTTTTGATCTACATAGCGTTCAAATAATTTAATTGGCGCAACAATTACTTATTTAAATTTATCAACTTGAGACGTTAAAAAAACTTAACAAGAATTTAACAATTCTCAAAATGAATCAAGCTCAATAGTTTAAAATTCGTGCCAAGATTTTTTAGAATCATTTTTAGACTATTTTCAATATTGCCCTTTAGTAATACCCCCCCCAGCCGATAGGCTAGTTAGGGATTTTTCTTGGGGGACGTAATATGCTGAAGAATTTTTTATTATCTACTGTATTTGCTGGGTTATTTTTTTCGTCTACAGTGTATGCACAGGAAATACCGCCTGCGCCTCGAGAAATTAATGTACCACTTGA
>JBBTEQ010000076.1:0-4463 GCA_038042235.1 Bdellovibrionota bacterium
TATAGATATTCCACAGACGATGAATCTTTATCAAATGCGAGGAACTCCTACATGCATTATCATCGATAAAAAAGGTGAATTGAAGGTGCACTCCTTTGGCCAAATGGAAGATCTTGTGCTTGGAGCTGAGATCGCAAAGTACGCGCTTGAAGGAGCTGGAGCAAATACAAATATTTACAAAACTAAATCAAAAGGAATGATGGCACATGGCTAAAGAAGAGACAGGATAGCCCCTTCTTTAAGGCCGGTTCCGGGAATTTTAATTTTATTTATTTTATATTTTTGCATCAGGTTAAGCGTTAAGAACATCGCCGGCTCAATAACATCTACGCGATCTGGTTTTAGCTTGAATTTTAGAGCTCTTTGATGAGCTGGAGTTTTTAAAAACAATTCATAAATGATTTTAAGTTCACTTCGGGTAATTATAGTATTGGGTCCTTTTTTAAGGACCACCAGTTTTAACTTGGCCATGGCATCTAGGTTTCCACCAGTACCGATCGCAATGTCAAATTTTCCTTTAAACTTTTCATTTGGTAGCAGCTTTTTACTTTTCAGTAGTTTGCTGGCAAGTACACTTTGAGGCTTTTTATTTTGGATTCTAGATTCAGTAAGAGTGCGCACCATGCCCCACTTGAAACTGCGAGAATAATAAATTTTCTTATTTTGCAGATGAGTCAGCTCAACACTGCCGCCTCCGATATCAATTAGCAAACAGTGTTCGGTGCTCAGGCCTATCGAATTCTGAACAGCTTTTCGTATCAGTTCTGCCTCTTTATTTCCTGAAATGACCTTAATTTTAATGCGGGATTGCTTATAAATAGCTGACAAAATAAGCTTTTTATTTTTAGCATCGCGAAAAGCGCTGGTAGCAAAGGCTATGCTTCGATCGACTTTATACTTTTTGTTGAGCTTGGCCATGCGTTTAAATGCCAATATAAGTCTTTTTTGTGTGCTGGGTTGAATAGAGCCACCATTGAATACATCGGTACCCAGGCGAATGGTTTCACGATGTTTTTTTAGTAGTTTCATGCCGCCATCTTCTTTAATCTCAACAATGAGTTGCCGGATAGCGTTCGAGCCTATGTCGATCGAGGATAATCTCATTTTCTTAGGTTTGCGTTGAATGAAGACAAGCGTCAAGAAAGAAGCTATCGTAGCTTATTATTTGGGATAAAAATTAGCAAAAAGGACTAAATATCATGGAAAGAATTATCGATTCTCAATTGGAAGATCTAAAAAAGTTAATGCTCGAGATGGGCGGCCTTGTTGAGAAGGCTCTACTAACGACAACCACGGGCCTACTGAAAAAAGAATTAAAATTATTAAAAGAAGTTCATCAAATAGAAAGTTTGATTAACGAACTGCAAATTAAAATTGATAACTCCTGTCTGCAGGTTCTTGCCAAACAAGGCCCGGTTGCAAAAGATTTACGATTAATTTTGGCAATAATTAAAATTAACACGGATTTAGAACGCATGGGAGACCAATGTGTTAATATAGCCCACATCTCTCGGGAGTTAATCGAAAGAAACTTTGTTGTTCCAATGCACGATTTAGAACTGATGTCGGGTTGTGCTAGCCAAATGGTAAAGGCGGCGCTGGATTCTTTTGTTAAAATGGATGTTGAGGCAGCAAAAAAAGTATTAACTACAGATGATCAGGTTGATGCATATCGAACTAAAATTAATCAAGAGTCTATTCAATCTATGAAGGTAGATATTGAGCATTTGCAGGACCATTTGGATTTTATTTTGATAGCACGTAATTTAGAAAGACTTGGGGATCATTCGACCAATATCGCTGAAGATGTTATCTTTGCATTTTCCGGCAAAGACGTCAGACACGGATTAAATGAGATCTGAGTTTAATACATGAGTTTAGTAAATGAATTTATAAAAAACAAAAAGGCATTAATTGTTGAAGATGAATTGGCAATTGCTCAGTTATTGAAAATCCATTTATTAGAATTAGGATTTGAGGTTGAGATTTGTAACTCAGCCGAGTCGGCGTTCGAGTTGTTACAAACGAAAGTTTTTGATTTAGGCCTACTTGATTGGATGCTGCCAGGTGTTCAGGGTTTGGATTTTTTAAAAAAAATTAAGCCCAAGTTTCCACTAATGAAAATTATGATGGTAACTGCAAAAGTAGACCCAGATTCAATTGTTTTAGGATTAGATTCAGGTGCAGACGATTACTTAGCTAAACCATTTGATGGAAAAGTTTTGTCTGCAAGGGTTAAGCATCTTATGAGGCGCTTGCAGACAGAGATTGCATTGAGCGCTGGAGATTCGGAGAGGCTAAAAAATAATACAGATCAGGTTTTTTTTGATGGTCTCAGTATTCATTTTACCCAACACATCGTAAAATATAATAATGAAGTTATTCATCTGACACTTTCTGAGTTTAAACTATTAGCCTCGTTATATAAATCACGAGGTTCAGTGTTAACTCGCGATCAGTTGATTGGAGCCATACAGGGTGAGGATGTATCCGTTACGAGTAGGACAATTGATACACATATTTTTGCTCTAAGAAAAAAAATTGGTGAATGGTCAAAACACATTGAAACCATACGCGGTGTGGGTTACAGAATTTTGATTTCAACAGATGATCTTTCTGAAGAGGTTTTGTGATTCAAACAATACTCTGGATGCTCGCGATTGTTTCGGTAGGTTTTGTGTCCTATCTATTAAGCTACTTAAGATTTCGCCGTATGATTGCACAACAGACCAAGCAGATGATGATGTTAATGAAAGCAGAAGATATCGACAATCTGCAAATAGGTAATATTTATACTCAGGTTGACGAAGATTTTTCTGATCTCGAAAGAGTGGCGATGTCTTTACGTAAAAAATATTTAAGATTACGAAAGCTTTCGCAAGAAGAAAGAAAAGGTTATGAGACAGTTTTTTCGGGTCTTAAAGAGGGGATTGTTACTGTTGATCAGAATTTGCGGATTATTTCTTTTAATGCTTCTTTCATGAGTTTTTTTAATTGGGCACCCTTAAATGAGCATTCGAACTATTTTTTACAAGACGTTATTCGGGATCCGCAGGTTATTTCTACTTTTAAAAAATCTTTTGAAAACTCTGGGATTCAGAAAAATGAGGCGAGTTTATTTCAGCTCTTTGTTACGCCACTACCATCAAGAAATGAAAATGAATCATGGTGTCTTGGGGTATTCTATGACTTGTCTGAAATCAGAAAAACAGAAAAAATAAGAATTGATTTTGTCGCTAACGCCTCGCATGAATTGCGAACGCCTTTAACAGTTATTAAAGGTTACTCAGATCTTTTGAAGAAAAAATTAGAAGCCACAAACTCTCTCGAATCTATTGATTTACTTGCTCCGATATTACAAAGCGCTGATCAAATGTCTGATTTACTTGATGAACTATTGAACTTATCAAAGGTCGAAGTGGGCTCTTCTTTGCTTAAAACGCAGATATCAACGGCCGAAATTACAACAGACGTTCTGGTAGAAATTGAAAATGTACTGAGATTGAATGGTAAAAAAATTATTGTTGAAAACAATGTGGAAGCAGTGCTTGCAAACCTTGAGGCTATTAAGCAAGTTCTTAGAAATCTTTTGATCAACGCAATTAAATATTCTGGAAATTCCAGTGAAATTAAAATTTTATGGGAACAAAACGTAAATTCTGTTATTTTGAAAGTTAAAGATAACGGGCCGGGTATTTCAAAAGAGCATCAGGATCGGATTTTTGAAAGATTTTACCGCGTGGATAAAGGTCGCACTCGTGACCAAGGTGGATTTGGGCTTGGTTTGGCCTTAGTTAAGCATCATATGATCAACCACGGCGGCAGCGTCAAACTGATTTCTGAGCAGGGCTATGGAAGTGAGTTTATTTGTGAGTTCCCCAGTGCTTAACCCAATAGTTAATCCTTTATTTGATTCTTATTTTTTAAAACTTTATCAAGGTAGATGGAAAGCATTAAGACAGAGTTTAAGCCAGCAGGAAAAACAAATTCTAAGAATTAACTTATTCAGTAACGAAGTCATCACCTCGGGTTTAGAAAAATGTAATTTTTTAGATGGCTGTTACTGGAAGCCCGAAAATTACAGCTTACAAAAAAATGGATCAGGCCTCTACAATTACTATATTATGGATCCGGCTAGCGTTATTGTGGCTTTAGCCTTAGAGGCAGGGCGCGATGAATTAATACTTGATATGTGTGCTGCGCCCGGTGGGAAATCATTGATTCTTGCAGAGCAAATGCGTTCGGGAATTTTAATTTCAAATGAAATTTCCGAATCTCGCCGCGATCGCTTAATGAGAGTTTTTCATGAGTATATTCCGAAAGAGCAGAGAATGTTTATTACAGTAAAGGGTATAGATGCCAACTTATATGGTCTAAGGCAGCCAGAGCATTTTGATAGGGTACTGGCTGATGTTCCTTGTTCGGGAGAAAGGCATCTGCTCGAAAATCCTAAAGAATTTTCT
>JBBTEQ010000076.1:4473-46936 GCA_038042235.1 Bdellovibrionota bacterium
GGACCGAAAAGAGAACAAAAAATTTAGCTGTTCGTCAGTACTCTTTACTTTCAGCGGCATGGCTTGCTGTTAAGCCCAGTGGCCGTATTGTTTACTCAACCTGTTCAATTTCTCCTGAAGAAAATGATAATGTTGTGGCCAAATTAATAAAAAAAAGAAAACCTAAAATTTTAAGACCTCGCTGGCTTGAGGCCATGGAGTTTGTAGAGGAAACTGAAAATGGCTACTGTATTTTACCGGATAACTGCGGATTTGGACCTATGTATTTTTCGGTGATTGAGAAAAATTAATAAAATAAAATTAGAGTCGTTAAGCTATTCCTAACGACGACTTAACTGTATCAACCAGATGTTGTCGGTCAAATGGTTTAGTAATAACATTTTTAGCGCCATGTTTTATACACTCTTCAGTAGGAATGTCTGTAAAACCTGTAATGAATATTACAATAGGAAATTCAGGGTTGCGTTCACGGACTTTTTTTAAAAGCGTCATACCATCACCATCGGCCATGCGGATATCTGAGACGATCAAGTTTATTTTTTGTTTTTTTACAACTTCAAATGCGCTGGTGCCGCTGTTCGCAGACAGAACTGTAAAACCATAAGTCTCAAATATCGAACAAATAATATCTCTTAATTCTGCGTCGTCATCCACAATTAGCAAAGTATACTTTTTTAGATCTGTCATATTTTTCCTAGTCGTTAACTTAATATCTGTTTATATACAATATCGCTATATATACAATTAAACTAAAGTTTTATTTAACTCATGGCCCATTGAGTCTAATTAAGCCGCCCGCTTTTTTAGCTGATTCTTGCGGTAAGCCTGCAAATTATAATGTCCATAGGTTTTAACTCTGAAAACTTCAGTGACCTGATGTTCTATTTCTGAAATTACATCTGCACCAAAGCCTTTGGGTGAATAACCTTTAGCACTTTCTATTTCAGTTATACAAATCCCACAAACTCTTTCAATGAACTCATTATTAGTTTCATTTAAGTACATTTGCGAAAACAACTCTTCTTCTACTATCTCAGCTATCCATGATTTCATATCGATTTATTCGGAAAGATCAGCTAAGATCTAAACTGTGAAAACGCCCAGTTTTTTAGAACTTAAGACTTTGGTCGAGTATTTAACCCATGAGCTGCAGGGCTCGCAGCTACAGGAAGTGATGTCAACTGAGGAAGGGCTTGTTTTATCGTTTTACCGGTTTAACAAAGACCCTAGAATAAGTAATTTAGTCTTTGATTTGGACAGACCCTTCCCCTTTTTAGGTTATTTTTTTGATAATCCTTGGTCCAGGCAAAAAAAAACAAAGCCTATTTCATTATTTATGACGGCGCATGCAAAAAATCATCATTTTAAAAGCATCGAGGTTTTTGAAGAGTTAGGGCGGGTTGTAAAATTAAGTTTGGATGATGATTGTTTGATTGAGTTCAGATTGATTCCCAGACAAACCAATCTGATTGTTAAAAAAAATAAAAAATCTATCTCTTGGTATCCTGTAAAAGACTTAGCCCAGAATGATCCAAATTATACTCTAAATACAGATTTGAGTGATGGTGAAGAGGTAAGATCCATTTCATTTATGATGAAGCAGTGGTTAAGGCGCAGAGGTGGGGCCACTTCAAATGCAGCTGAAAACGTATCAAATCCCTTTGAAATATGGAAAAAAAATAAAGAAAAAGACTTAGCAAAAAAAAAGAAAGCTTTGGTTGGGGTTGAGGAGCAAATTAACAAGTTTATTAATGAAGAGTGGTCTAAGGTGGGGGAGTATTTAAAAACATATGGGCTAAAAAACTTAAAGCCGGAGTGGTCGGTTTACATTGATTACAAGAAATCAGTTTCAGTTAATATGCAAAATTGTTTTGAAAAATCTAAAGCTGCTAAGTCTAAAATTAAAGGTGCAGAGTCCCGCTTGGCTGTTCTTAAGCAAGAAATTGCTCTGCTTTCTAATTTGACACTTGAAAAATATGAACAATTTCTGAATTTACAGAATTCTAAAAAAAATAAAGTACCAGATAGAAAAATAGAGGGGCGTTTACGTAAAACTTTGATAGAAGAGTCTGGGGTGGTGGCTTATATGGGAAAGTCGGCGGCAGATAATATGAGTTTACTCCGAAAATCCAAACCTAATGATCTTTGGTTGCATTTGAAAGATTACCCGAGTGCCCATGCCATTATTCACGTGCAAAAAAATCTAAAAATATCAGATCTTGATATTAAAAGGGTAGCAACTTGGTTAGTAAAAGAAGGCCTTTCCGAGAAGAAAACCCAACTTGGCGGTAAGTTTTCGGTGGTAATTGTCGAATGTCGTCACGTCAAGCCGCTAAAGGGTGATAAGCTAGGGCGCGTTACCTATCATAATGCTCATGAAATCTTGATTGCGATATAAATTCTAATTAGAATTGATTTGTATTAAAATTACATTTTTTGATTAAGACATGGAGTGTTTTTATGATCGAAGTCAGTCATTTATCTAAAAAATATGGCGAACATCAGGCTATTTCTGACTTAAATTTCACTATTCAAAAGGGCGAGGTTGTGGGATTTCTGGGACCAAACGGCGCCGGTAAGTCGACCACCATGAAAATTATAACGGGCTTTATGGCACCATCAGGTGGTGAAGCAAAGATTTGTGGTTTTGATGTTTTTGAAAATCCGATTGAAGTTAAAAAAAGAATCGGTTATTTGCCTGAAACACCGCCACTTTATGCCGACATGCTGGTCGAAGACTATTTAAAATATGTAGCACAGCTTAAACTAGTACCAAAAGATAAGATTAAATCCTATGTGGCCAGTGCACTAAAAAAAACCCAACTTACTGAGGTTAAAAATCGTTTGATACAGAATTTATCTAAAGGCTTCAAGCAAAGAGTAGGTATTGCTCAGGCGCTGGTCTCTCGGCCCGAAGTATTAATACTTGATGAGCCCACGGTTGGTTTAGACCCAAAACAGGTATCTGAAATTCGGGATTTAATCAGGGATCTTCGGGGCGATCACACCATCATTTTATCAACTCATATTTTACCAGAGGTTCAGGTTACTTGTGATAAAGTTATTATTATTCATGAGGGGAAAATTGTCGCTCAGGAAACTATCGATCAAATTGAAAAAATGAATCAGGATTTTGTATTGTTGACAGTAAAAACGAAAAGATCAAGCTCAATTGAATTGCAATTAAAAAACATAGAGGGTGTAAGCCATGTTGAAGTGGTATCATCACAGCATTATCGGGTTAAATTGATCGAGCAAGACAATGTTATTGAGAAAATTGCAAGCGAAGTGATTAAATCTGGATCGGGGTTGATGGAGTTATCCCCTTCTCGTGCTAACCTTGAAGATGTATTCCTTAAGCTGACTTACGGGCAAAATAAGGTTGAGGTTTAACATGAATGCAGCATTGGTAATTTTTAAAAAAGAATTAGCAGGTTTTTTTAAAAGCCCACTATTTTATTTTCTTTCATTTATGATGACAATATTGCTGAGCATATTATTTTCAATTTCTTTGGATAAATTTGCCCAAACATCCTCAAATGCGATGTTGCAATTCGGAATGCAACCCCAGTTACTGAATATTCACTATTCTGTTTTCCTGCCGCACTTATCCATTATTAATCTGATTTTTATATTTTTGATACCGGCACTAACGATGAAGCTGATATCTGAAGAAAAAAAACTGAGAACTTTTGATTTACTTCTGACATCGCCAGTGAGCTCAGCTTCAATCGTTATGGGTAAATATTTTGCAGCTCTGTCGGTAATTCTTGCTTTAATTATTGTATCATTTATTTATCCATTCGTTTCAAGAAGAGTTTTTGAATTTTCCTGGTTGCCGACATTAGTGGCCGCTCTGGGGATATTTTTGGTTGCCGCTGTCTACACCTCTATGAACTTATTTGCCTCTAGTTTGACTGAAAATAGTCTAGTAGCTTTTGTATTATCGATAGTATTTAATTTATCTGTCTGGTTTGTTGGCGCGGCAAATGAGTCATTCGACGAACCCTTGTTAAAAGCCGTGCTTGAGCACATATCGCTTAATAATCATCTGGCAGGGCTTATTGAGGGCACAATTAGAACAAGCGGCTTGATTTTCTTTTTCAGTTTAATATTTTTATTTTGTTTCATAACAGAGCGAGTAATTGAATCGTCAAGATGGAGGGCTTAATGAGTAAAAAGGGAAGATTACTATTTATTTTGTCAATCTTGTGTGTACTGGCTCTTGGTGGTTTATTTTTTTCAATTCGTGTATGGATGCCCTTTATGTGGTTTGTGATAGCACCAGCCGTATTTAGCTTCATGGGCTGGGTTTATCTTGATCGCAGTTTAATTTTTGATTTTTTTACGATGAAAACCACAAAGCATGGAATTAACATGGGTTTTTTAGTTCTGATTGCAGTCGTGCTCTTAATTGTGCTCAACTTTGTAGGTGCCCGCCATTATGCTACCTATGATTTCTCGAGCAATAACAGAAACTCTCTTTCTGATCAGTCTAAAAAAATTCTGGCTTCATTAGAAGCAGAACTTAATGTCAAATATTTCTATAAAGATGGTGCTGAACGTGCAGAAGAAAATAAAAAACTATTCCGCGAGCTGGTAAAACAGTACCAGGATGTAAATGCAAAAAACGTAAGAATCAATTTAGAGATGGTTGAAATTAATCAGCAGCCTAAACTTGTGCAGGAATTTGGCGCAACCAAAGGAACGGGCGAGGCTTTTATAGAGTATAAGGGTAATAAAAATCGGATTGAAAATTATTCAGAACAAGATTTTACCAATGCACTTATTAAACTCACCCGCAAAGAAAAAAAACACATTTATTTTTTGGAGGGGCATAACGAAAGAAGTGTAGATGATGAAAAAAGTGAAGTTAGTCTATACGGATTCAAACAAATGCTCGAAAAGAACTCGTACGACGTAAAAAAGTTAAATCTATTAATTACCTTAAAGGTTCCAGAAGATGCACATGTTTTGGTGATCGCAGCACCTACTCAGCAAATTCAAAGTTTCGAAATTAGAGCTATTGAAGAGTATCTTAAACAGGGTGGAAATTTATTTTTGATGCTTGATGAAAAAAATAGTTTTGGTTTAGCAAGTTTACTCAAAAAATTCGGTTTGGAACTCGAGACGCATTATGTTTATAATGTTTTCGATACACCGATGGGTAAGGTGGTAAACGCTCAAGCGGCTACAGTTGGATTGCAATATTCTGCGTCCAGTGCAATTACAAAAGTTTTTACACAAAATCAGATGACCTTATTCAGAAACCCACATTCCTTGAGAATAGTAAACAGTTCGCCAGATATTAAAATAGAAGCTATAGTAAGTACTCCTAAGACAGCTGCGGCACTAGCTGAAATTGACAGCAAGGATTACACCGGCGAGCTGAGAGCGTTTAATCTGGCTGTTGAAGTTAAGGGAAAGCTCAATGCAACGAAAGAATTTTCAGCTGTTGTTATTGCCGATGCAGATTTCGCCAGTAACATATTACTTTACCAAAATTTAAACAGAGATCTAGCCTTAAATGTCATCTCATCTTTGACCAAAGAAACGGATCTGATTTCAATATCTGCAAAAGAACCCTTGGCTTCTAAAATGCTGGTTTCACCACCTGAGTTCAATCAATTTTTTAAATTCACGGTAGTGGGATTGTTTTTTCCTTTGCCGTTTATTTTTATGATCATGAGTATTGTATTGTGGTACCGACGGAGACATGCTTAGTGAAAAACTACAAAACATTTTTCTTTGCATTTTTAACAGCGTTGGCTGTTATTTTAGCTTATATATTTGATTACAACGCGGAAAAGAAAATCAATAAAGTTCAACAAGCCTTTATAATTGGTCTGCAGGCAGAGCAAATCAACTCTATTCAGATTATCAAAAATGACTTAAAAATTGGATTACAAAAAAATGAAACAGGCTGGACATTGACGGAACCGTTTCAAGACAGTGGGGATAATGTTATTGTTGAAGAATTTTTAAATAAATTGACTAACGAAAGGCAAATCTCAATCGTAAAACAGTTAGAGATA
Organism: Bdellovibrionota bacterium; assembly: GCA_038042235.1. GTDB lineage: Bacteria > Bdellovibrionota > Bdellovibrionia > Bdellovibrionales > Bdellovibrionaceae > Pseudobdellovibrio. The sequence goes on from JBBTEQ010000076.1 coordinate 10,509, forward strand.
GGCCTAACGGATACAGAGCTTAAGGCTTTCGGTTTGGATAAGCCGGCAGCAACTATAAGTTTTAAAAATAATTTAGGATTAACAAAAAAAATAGAAATTGGTACAGTCAAGAATTACGAAGGTAATAGCTATATTCGTATAGACTCTGAAAATAAAATTGTACTTGCAAGTTCCTATTGGTCTACAGTTGCGGAACAGGAACTCATGCATTATCGAGAAAAAAAACTTTATCGCGGCAATCTGGCGGATATAATTCTTATAAAAATTAAATCTTTGCAAGGCCAATTTGAATTGAAACTACTTGACGGTAAATGGCTTAGTACTAGACGTGAAATTTCGCTTGATCAAAATAAAGTGCGTGGGCTACTAAAAAAAATATCTGAAGTAAATATTGAGCAGTATGTTTTTGAAGGAGAGCCCTCTGCAAAGCTTATTAATGAAGTCGGTTTAGATAAAAAACCTGTTTATTTGGAGGTTCATACTGCAAAAACCCGCTGGTCCTTCGCATTAAATTCTAATGCAGTTGATGGGGCGCTTTATGCGCTGACTGAAAGGCCGACCTTTATCGCCAAAGTTGATATATCGGCATGGGAAACATTTGGAAATCTTAATTTAGAAGCGCTAAAAGTCGAAATTTTAAAATCTCCTGATTCTATTGTGCAGAAGTCTGAGGTTAAAGTTGAATAACTCAATTATATGTAAATCGCCAACACGTGTAGATCTAGCTGGCGGAACGTTAGATTTGTGGCCTCTTTATAACTTTGTGGGCGGTGCTACAACAATAAATGTGGCCATCGACATTTGGACAAGCGTTGAAATTAGGTTACGGGCAGATATGAAAGTTATTTTCAATTCCGCCGATCTTAATAAAATCTGGGAATTTGACTGTTTATCAGACTTTTATTTATCTGAAGACTCATCTGTTGGGTTCTATCGGACAATTTTTTCTCATTTTAAAAAGCCTTTGCATAAGTTAAAGTGTGGTTTTGAAGTTATAACATCATCGCAAAGCCCCATAGGTGGTGGTCTTGGCGGCAGTAGCAGTCTGACTATTTCGATACTTAAGGCATTATATCAATTATTAGAAATACAGGTTCCTGTTGTTTATGAGCTAGTTCATTTGGCTCATAATATCGAAGCTGAAATGCTCAGGACACCAACGGGAACACAGGATTACTATCCAGCTGCTACGGGAGGGCTGAGTTTTATTGAATATGAAGCAAGTGGAATGAAACAGACAACACTTTCTTTAGAAAACACCCCTTTTGAAAATCATTTTTTATTAGTATATACCGGGCGTTCACACCACAGTGGTTTGAATAACTTTGAAGTACTTAAAGCCGTTGTTGAAGGAGACTTAAAGGTTATTGCAGCCTTAAAAAAAATTAAACAGATCGCAGATGATCTTAAGGCGGCTATACTAAATAATAACTGGGAAGTTATTCCGGATATTTTTCAACAGGAGTATGCGGCAAGAATTCAGTTAACGCCGGCATTTACGAGTCCAGAAATTGAAAAATTATCTGAGATTTGCTTAGAGGCAGGCGCACTTGCTGTTAAAATATGCGGAGCGGGTGGCGGAGGCTGTGTATTAGTTTGGGTAGCTCCTGACAATCGAGAAAGGGTTATATCGGCATGTCAAAAAGAAAAGTTTCAGTGCCTAAGCGCAAAACCGGTAAGCTGTCTCAAATAAAAAGTCCCGAAAAAAGCGTCGAAAAAAAAACTCTTCGATTTATAGGTATTTCTCTTGCCGGAGGAAAGTCCGATAAAGCCTGTGTTGCCATTCTTGAGTATTACCCAGAAAATAAAAAAATATTTCTCTCGCGTTTATTTGAAAAAATTAAATCAGATGAAAAGATTTCAGGTGACTTAAAAATTCATGAATTAATTGAACAGAACTTGGCCACCACTGAATATGTAGCTTTTGATACACCCTGGAATTTGCCAAACTGTATAACCTGTAAAAAAAAATGCCCAGGTTATGAAAATTGTCATGAACCCCATATTGAATGGATGTGGCGTCACCAAGATGACAAACTTAAAAAGAAACGGCCCAAAAAACTATTTACACCCTATACACAACGTTGTGTTGAAATGCATTTTCAAACGGATCTTGAAGAGGCCTTTAATCTACATCACGCCCTCGGTGCAAACTCTGCCCCATTGCTCGCAAGAGCAGCCTTTATCCAAAAAAGACTTTCAGCCGCTTGTATCGAGGTTTACCCTAAGCTAAGCTTATGGAGATTAGGCAAAGCTCTAGATGTGATGAAGTCTCATTTACGTAGTCATCGCGCAGCTTTCGGAGGAGATGAGGCACGTGCTCAGTTTTTGCGGAGCTTAAACGAAAACAATATTGCTTTTATTTATCATCAGGACTTTAAACAAATGGTTGAGAACAATCATGCATTTGAGGCCTTTATATGCGGATTTACGGCTTTTTTAAAATATAAAGGTCTGACTGAAAAAAGACCTAAAAATTTTCCAGCTAGTGAAGATTGGATTGAGTTTCCCACTAAAGAATTAAAAATTAAGGATCTGGAGTAATATGACTCACTGGAAGCAGCGCTCAACAACGAACTTAGATGTGGTCTATTTCAACTATCAAGAGACTGCTCAAACAAGTGCTGAGAGCACAATACTGGCCAGCTCTCAAGGTGAAAAAACAGGCGAAGTGTATATCTGGGATTTAGATAAAACCTATCTTGATACCTCAATCGACTCACTTTCTGGTCTGTTTCATACAATTTTCGAAAAGGCTTTTACAAAAAAAAATGTTCCAGGAACTCCCGATATTATCAGAAGCCTGGCTCGTTATCGTAAGAAGAATTTTAATGAGCTAAACTTTCCACTTTTTTTTGTTTCTGCATCGCCGCCACAAATGGAATCAAAGGTCTATGAAAAATTTGTGATCGACGAGATTCGGCCTATCGGGATGTTTTATAAAGACAATTTGAAAAACTTATCTCCCAGGAAATTATTATTTTTAAAAAAACAAATTGGTTATAAGGTTCAGTCACTTTTGCAGCTTCGAACACATCTTTCTAAAAATGCTAAGATGATTTGTTTTGGAGATGATTCTGAGTCGGATGCCACCATCTATAATTTATTTTCTGATATCTGTGCCCGTCGTCATACAGAATCGCAATTGACCTCATTACTCGAAGATTTGGGAGTTAATTATGCTCAGATCGATGAAATCTTAAGATTGCAAAGCGTTATCGTAATTCAAGACCCGGTTGAAAAAATATATATTAATCTGGCAACCGATACCGACCCTGAATATTATCTAAAATATGGTAGACGAACTTTACCAACCTATAATTCCTTTCAGGTTGCGCTCGATCTAGTGCAAGATCAAAGGCTTTCACTTGAAGAATTGGGATTTATAGCAAATGGTTTGATAGAAATATATAAGTTTACCGCCGATCAGTTGGCGCATGCATTTGAAGAACTTATCAGAAGGCGTGTTATAGGTTTATCGAGTTATGAAATGATAAAAAATTATTTTATTGAGAAGAAAATAATTTCACATTCTTGGACTCCTAAAATCGAACCACTTAAGGAAAAAACAACAGATAATGGCCACGTTTATGAACTCGATGGCATTTTTGAATCTTGGATACCAAGACATATTGATTATTTAAAAGACTACAGATAGCTATTCAAACTTCAGCGGAAATACGGTAGCAACTGCATTTCCGCTAAATGCTCTGAAGCGTGTTCGCGCTACTACTTCCTGCAGACAAACCTTAAAAGTAACGTCTGAAATATCTGATTTTGAAATCTCCACTTTAGTGGCGCGCCCTTGTTTTTCTATTAAAAAGGAAATCAAAACCTGGCCAGAAGCTTGGGGGTTTTTTTGTATTAGTTGTCCGAAGCACCTAAAAAAATCATTCTTTTTTGAAGTTAACACGGTTTCAATTTCAAGCTGAGATATATTTTCTTTTAAATGAGAGGCTGGCAGGGCTTCGGTTAACTTATTAGTTCTTGTTTTATCTATCAGCGCATAATCTATGGCACTGTAAATTTGCCCGTTCTGACGAATCCAAAAGGAAGGAGTTTTGCCGAATTTTTCAATAAATATATCACCGGTTCTGATAACAACAACCGGGGTTCCATTATCGAGAACATCAATTAATACTTCAGTTTTTTCTGCAACGCGAAACTGTCCACCACTGTTAAACTCAATAAGAACTTCTGAGTTACTATCGGTTCTGATAATATCGCGATCATTAATATTGTCGGTTATTTTAATTTCAACAGCGGCAGGCATTTCACTATTTTGAAATTTAACAGATCCTGTTGTCTCGATGACCTTCGCCAGTTTTTTTTGTGAAAAATTTAATTGGAAATTATTCTGCGGTAGCCATGTTGAAAAAAAAATCAGCGCGACACCTGCGGCTATAAGAACTGGTACGAGCCAATTATTTTTTTTCATTCGTTGCCGGTACCGAAGCGCCTGCCGAATCGTTAGGTGCTGGAGTTGCTTGAGCCGCAGCTGCCGTAGAGTCTTCAGTTGTAGCTGGCGCAGTTGCGGCAGGTGGGGTTACGGGTAGCATTGTATCCACAACGGATTTTTCTGATCTTGCTGACATGATAGATAAGCCAATGCAAGTTGCAGCAAAGACACCCGCAATTACCTTTGTCATGGTCTGTGCCAACGATGTGGCTCCGCCAGCACCTAGAACTGAGCTAGATGAACCTTGAGATGTAAAAACTCCGCCGCCTTTTGAATCTTGAATTAGAACAAGGCCAACTAAACCCAGACAGGCAATAATGTGTATAATGGCTAAAAATGTGATCATTAGATTCTCCTCGTGCAAAATAATAAATAGGCTTAAAAAAGTTAAACTATATCCGCCGTGTTCTTACGTCTAGTCTTTATGATAAATCCGGGCGCTTGACGCATTGTTTAATGATGACAAAATCACAGTGTTACGAGATATGTAGTGCCTATGTTTTTTTTGGCGTTCGAAGGTCTTGATGGCTCTGGTAAGTCTTCCTTGATGAATCAGTTACAGAACTATTTAAGCCTAAATAATATCAGCTTTATTAAAACCCGCGAGCCAGGCGGCACCGATATCGGTGACCAGCTTCGAGACATCATTTTAGTTAAAAAAAATGAAGTTCCTACTCCAAGAGCTGAATTATTACTCTATGAAGCCAGTCGGGCCCAGCACGTTGATTTAGTGATTAAACCTGCGCTTCAAAATAAAAAGTGGGTGTTATGCGATCGTTTTACTGCTAGTTCAGTTGCTTTTCAGGCAGGGGGGCGCCAGATTTCTGAAGATCAAGTTAATTGGCTCAATAATTTTGCGACAGACGCATTAAATCCTGATTTGAATATTTTGCTCGATTTAACTGTTGAAGAGTCTCATAAGCGCCGTCAAAAAAGATTATTAGAAATCGGCGAGGTCGAGGATCGAATGGAGTCCGAAGCTAATTCTTTTCATAATCGAGTCCGAGAATCTTTTTTAATCCAGGCGAAAAAAAAACAATCCAAATGGCTTGTGCTTGATGCTTCAAAAACACCTGAAAATCTGTTTGATATTCTTATTCGTGCATTAAAGGATCGAAAATGGCTCGAATAATTGAATCTGTTCTTGGGCATGAAAATGAAATTTCAAAACTATTTAGGTTGAAAAATGCTGGGCGCTGGCCACATGCGATCATGTTTGTAGGACCTTCCGGCATAGGTAAAATGAAGCTAGCATTGGCCTTTGCTCAGGCGCTTGTTTGTGAGCAGGCAAGTGATGCTTGCGGAGTTTGTGGTGCTTGTTTGCGTATTGAAAAAAAACAATCGGAAAGTTTAACAATACTTATGCCCGACCCAGAACTGATGAGGCCGGTTATCAAAGTTGAAAAAATACGTCATCTGCTTGATTCACTTTCGCTGGCGTCAATAGGCCCAGCACGTGTAGTTATTATTGATCAGGCTCAGACATTGAATGCACAAGCCTCAAATGCACTTTTAAAAACTCTTGAAGAACCCACACCAAATGTTTTTTTTATTTTAATTGCTAATGATATTTATCAGTTTTTACCAACCATACGTTCACGTACACAGGTGGTGAGATTTGCAAGTTTAACTAATGAACAAATAAAAAAAATAAAACCAAATCTCCCGGATTGGATTTATATCAGTTCGCGTGGACAGATGGATCGTTTGCAACTTTTAGCTTCTGCAGATGGAATAGATAAAAGAGAAGAAGCCTTGAGCTTTTTTGAGCAATTTTGTCAAAATGAAAATTTTTTAATGGATAAAACCTGGCGAGATTTGGTCAAAGATAGATCTTGGGCTCTCTACAGCATTAATTGCTGGCTGCAGATGGTGCGAGATGCGGTTATTTTAAAGACTGAATCGCAGAAATTTATTTTGAATAGAGATCAAACTGAAAGATTAAAAGAACTTTATAAACTATCAGTGAATAAACTTTTATGGTTGTGTCACAAGCTGATTTTAACTGAAAAAGAAATTAATTCTAACGCCGACACTGCTTTGGTATTTGAAGATTTATGGATACAATATGCAAGAGTGGATTGATATACACTGTCACCTGGATCGGCTAGAGGGCGGCCCTGAGTTAGCTTTGAGTCAGGCTCTGGCGGCAGGTGTTAAGCGTATTATAACAATTGGTACTGAGCCCGAGGATTTACCAGTGGTTATTGCCTTGGCCGAAAAGCACGCGCCGCATGTTTTTTGTACTATTGGAGTTCACCCCCATGATGGAGTTAAATATAATAGTGGAGTCGGTGAGTTTATAAGAAAAAATGCGAATCATCCGCGTGTGGTCGCTATTGGCGAGATCGGCCTTGATTATTATTACAATCAGTCACCTAAAGTCGAACAACTTTTGGCTTTCAGAGAGCAATTGCAAATTGCGGCAGAGGTAGGCTTGCCGGTCGAAATCCATACGCGTGATGCAGAAGAAGACACAATTAAAATTCTGACAGAATACAAGGGGCGCGTAAAAGGAGTGATTCATTGTTTTACCGGCACGGAGCATTTAGCCAGTGAGGCGCTTAGTTTGGGGTATAATATTTCAATTTCTGGGGTCGTAACCTTTAAAAATGCAGAAAGCCTTAGAAATATAGTTAAGAATATTATTCCGTTAGATCGATTGCATGTCGAGACCGACGCGCCCTTTCTGGCGCCGGTACCCATGCGCGGTAAGCCTAATACTGCAGCCTATGTTATACACACCGCACAGGTTGTAGCTGATCTTAAAAACGTGAGCTTGCAAATTCTATGTGAACAAACTAAAAAAAATGCTGAAAAACTATTTTTTAAATTATTAAATTAAAGGGAGTTAAAATGTCTAAATTAAAAGTCGGTATAAATGGTTTCGGTCGCATCGGTCGTATTTTTTTTCGCGAGGGATTTGAAAAATTAGATATTGTCGGGATTAATTCACTTGATAGTGTTGAAGGTATGGCGCATTTGCTAAAGTACGATTCTACACAGGGTATTTTTAAGGCTGATGTTTCTCATGATGAAAAAAATCTGATTGTAAACGGTAAAAAAATTCCCGTAACACAAACAAAAGATCCAGCACAAATTCCATGGAAGAGCTGGGGCGTTGAAATGGTTATGGAATGTACCGGTGCTTTAAAAGGCAAAGAAGACTTTCAAAAACATATTGCCGCTGGAGCTAAAAAAGTAATGATTTCAGCCCCTGCGGATGGTGTTGATCTAACGGTGGTTTACGGAATTAATCACACTCAGTATGACTCAACTAAACATACAATTTTATCTAATGCTTCATGTACAACAAATTGCTTAGCGCCAATTGCAAAAGTTCTGAACGAGTCCTTTGGAATTGAAAGCGGAACAATGTTGACCATTCATTCCTACACCAACGATCAGAAGATTTTAGATGCTCCTCATAAGGACCTAAGGCGCTCGCGTAGTGCTGCTGTTTCAATGATACCGACTACAACAGGCGCGGCTAAAGCCGTAGGTTTGGTTTTACCTGAGTTAAAAGGAAAGATTGATGGTTTATCAGTGCGCGTACCAACGCCGAATGTCAGTTTGGTTGATTTTACTTTTCTAGCAAAAAAACAGACAACAGTAACAGAAGTTAATGATGCTCTAAGGGCTGCCGCTCGGGGCTCATTAAAGAATATTTTGCTAGTTGAAGAAAAAGAATTAGTCAGTGTTGATTTTAACGGAAATCCTCATTCTTCAATTGTTGATGCTAAAACAACGATGGTTATCAATGGTAATACGGTTAAGGTGTTATCATGGTACGATAATGAATGTGGCTTTTCTAATCGCATGGTAGATATGGCATTGTATATGGCGGCAGCATCAAAATAAGAAAATCTTCTCAGAGGGAATAGTTATGGCGCAAAATGAAATTGCAGGATTAAGGGGTATTAAAACAGTTCGCGATTTCGAACTTGCGGGTAAAACTGTGTTTTTGCGCTTGGATCTAAATGTGCCTTTGAGTGGGACCAAAATAACTGACGAAACCCGTATTACAGCTAGTTTGCCGACGATAAACTACTGTCTTGAAAAAGGTGCTAAACTGATTATTGCCTCTCATTTGGGACGACCTAAATCTGCCAATGATAAAAAATATTCTTTAGAGCCGGTGGCCATAAGAATGTCTGAACTTTTAAATAAAGAAGTTGTATTAATGGAAGAGCCCAGCTCTGAGGGCGTCAAACACATATTGTACGGCAATATGAAAAATGAAATTATTATGCTCGAGAATCTTCGTTTCGACGAAGGTGAGGTTGAAAATAAAACAGAACTTGCGAATCAATGGGCCAGTTACAGTGATATTTATATTAATGATGCTTTTGGGGCCTGCCACAGGGCTCATGCGAGTATTCATGCATTCCCTGAGATGATGCAGAAAAAAGGAATTGGCTTCTTAATTGAAAAAGAAATAAAAATGCTGGCCAGCCTTACCGATAATCCCAAGAAACCTTATATTGCTGTTCTTGGTGGTGCTAAGATTTCTGATAAAATCGAAGTCATCGAAAAGTTAATTGATTTGGTCGATGGTTTTATTATCGGCGGTGCAATGGCCTATACTTTTTTGAAAGCCAAAGATATTGCAGTTGGAAAATCATTGGTTGAAACTGATAAAATTAAATATGCAAAAGATATGATTCAAAGGGTTGAGGCGCGAAATAAATCAATGCTCTTGCCGGTAGATCATGTGGTCTCAACTGAGTTTGGCAATACCGAAAATAAAAAAATAACAGATTCTGCAAGTATAGCAGAAAACTACATGGGTCTAGATATCGGACCTCAAAGTATTAAAAATTTTACAGCTGCCTTGAATGGCGCGGCCACTGTTTTTTGGAATGGTCCTATGGGCGTTTTTGAAAACAAGGCTTTTTGTGAAGGTACCTTTGCTGTCGCAAAAGCCTTGGCCGAATCAAGTGCAATTAAAATTGTGGGCGGAGGAGACTCAGCAGCTGCTGCAGAGGCTTCTGGTTATGCAAGTAAAATGACGCATATTTCAACTGGCGGTGGTGCAAGTTTAGAGTATCTTCAAGGAGAAAAGCTTCCCGGACTTGAAATTTTAAGGCCACGTAAACAAAGTGAAAAGGTCGATTAATGAGCTCTAAAAAAAATAGTAAAATATTTGCAGCCAATTGGAAATTAAATAAAACACCAGAAGAGGCGCGTGAGTTTGTTATAGGCTTTAAAAATGAAGTTTTTAAAAAATCTGATTTTTTTATGAGTAAAGAAATTATAATATTTCCTCAGGCTTTTTCATTAGAGGCCCTTTCAAGTCTTTGTGCCGGTACCGCTATTGGTTATGGTCCGCAAAATATTTACTCTGAAAAATCGGGAGCCTTTACTGGCGAAAATTCGGCAGAAATGGCTAAGTCACTCAAATGTAAATATGTTCTAATCGGGCACAGTGAGCGCCGCGAAATTTTTAAAGAGCAAGATGAGCTGGTTAATAAAAAGTTAGCCTTAACCCAATCCTTGGATCTTACACCGGTGTTTTGTATTGGCGAAACTTTGGCCAGTCGAGAAGCGGGTCAAACATTCAAAGTCTGTATTTCTCAACTAGAAAATGGGCTAAAAAATTTAGATAAAACCAAAAGATTTATTATTGCTTATGAGCCGGTATGGGCTATTGGAACCGGAAAAGTTGCAACAGTTGCACAAGTGGCCGAAGTTCATAGTGAATTAAATAAATATTTGACTTCGTATGGTCTGATTGATTTTCAGCTTCTTTATGGCGGTAGTGTCAAGCCGGAAAACTCTTTGGAGCTATTGAATACTCCCTTTGTAAATGGGTTTTTAATCGGTGGTGCAGCTTTACAGGTGGAGTCTTTTATTAAGATTTGTGGGTCGGAATTATGAAAGTTACTCTTCAAGACATCCAAACAGCAGAGCAGGCTATAAATAGTTTCATCACTGAGACTTCGTGTAATTATAACAGATCCATTTCAAAATTAGTGGGCGCTGATATTTATCTAAAACTAGAAAACAACCAGCGAACGGGTAGTTTTAAGATGCGCGGTGCCGTTAACAAAATTGCATCATTAACAAGTAGTGAAAGACTTAAAGGTGTTGTTGCATGTTCTGCCGGAAATCATGCTCAGGGTGTTGCTTTAAGTGCCAGTCTTAGCAATGTAAAATCTGTTATTGTAATGCCAGAAACAGCGCCGCTTACAAAAATCGAGGCCACCAAGAATTACGGTGCAGAAGTTATTTTAAAAGGTCAGACTTTTGATGATGCCCGAGATTATGCTTATCAACTAGCAAAAGAAAAATCATATATTGTTGTTCACCCGTATGAAGATGAAAAGATTATTTCGGGTCAGGGAACAATTGGTTTGGAGCTTTCTAAACAGGTTAAGGATCTGGATTTGGTCGTTGTGCCTATAGGCGGCGGAGGCCTGATCAGCGGCATAGCTATAGCATTAAAAACGCTAAATCCTAAAATTAAAATTATAGGTGTTCAGGCGGCAGTTGCTGATTCGATGTTTCAGCTTTATAAGAATCTGAACAGTAATAATAAAACAAATGAATCTAAAGTGAATTTATCTTCTATCGCCGACGGTATTGTGATTAAAGCTCCCAGCCAGATAATGTACGATAATTTTATTTCAAAATATGTTGATGATGTTGTGGTTATAACTGAAGGTGAAATAGCAGAAGCCATTGTTTTTTTACTGGAAAGAACTAAATCAGTTGCTGAAGGGGCCGGTGCGGCAGCATTGGCATCCGTGCTTTCTGGAAAAATAAAATTGCAAAAGAAAAATTGCATACTAGTTTCAGGTGGAAATATTGATCTGAATATAGTTTCACAAGTCATACAGCGCGGACAAATTCAGCGCGGACGACTAAGTGAAATGTCGGTTATTGTTACGGATATCCCTGGAAGTTTGAGTCAATTGACAAGGATATTGGCTGAACATAAGGCAAATGTGCTAGAAGTTCATCATGATCGCGTTAAACTCGGACTTAATCTTAAAGAAACCAAGATCGATTTTGTAATTGAGACCACTGGTCACGAACATATTAAGCAGATTCAAGCAGCTTTTAGAACTCTGGGTGCTAAAGTACTTTAGCCTAACTAAGGTAACCAATAAAGAACTACGCCCAGATAATTTCGACGACATCATTCTTTTTTAAGTTGTGCTCTCCACGTTGTAATAACTCATTATTCACCTTAAAGGTATTATTTGATTTTTCCGTAAAGTAATTATTTTTTATATTTACTTTAATAGGTGAATCACAGCAAACCTCAAATTTAATTTGATTAATTAATTCTAAGCGCTTCATCTTTTTTAATGATATCGAGTTGCTGGTGACCAGCTCTTCAAACTTATTTAAGAACACAATTTGTGAAGAAATAATATTATTTGCGTGGCACTTATCCGTATGAATTTCAAAATTCAAATAATTGGTGTATTCAAATGCAGTTTGAGATTTTCGCGTATAGGTGTTCAGTTGTTTCATGTTGTGCTCACACATTTGAGAGCATACTGATTGTAACTCCAGATTGTATTCACCGGTCGGATGTGGACGAGAAACAATAGATCTTGGTGGTAAAATAATTTTAATCTTATCCAATATTGATTGCGTAAAAAAACTATTAATTTGGTAAAAATCAATAATCTTTTTTATTATTGCACTTTCAATTACATGTGAAGACGTGTGCATTTGAGTCGCCAAATTTGTATTGGTAAAATCAAGTGTAAGAAGCTTTTGGTTCTGCTTTTCTTCGGCGGTGAATTTGAGCTTAATGATGCAATTAGGTAAAACTTGATGGTAAGCCTCAAAACCACCCTGTGCCTTGCTGGCAAACTGGATCGAGAAAATTTCGTTGGTTGAATTAAGCCAGATTTGTTGGTTTTTGGCACTGGCCAGTGCATTTAGAATTTCTTTAAGTTTTAGAATTCGATCAATATTATTTTTTTGTAGATCAAAAAAAGATTCCAGCTCCTGAGAATATTTACTGGTCTGAACAAGCGCCTGCCAAATAAAGTCATTTCTTACGCCTTTTTCAAAAAGCGGGGTTGGAGGTATTTTGAAATCTATAAAAAAATTATCCTCATCCCAGATTAAAAATAAATTAGTGGTTAAGCACGATATAAAAATAAGTTTCGAATAATGGTAGCCGCCATTTTCCGGATCATTTAGAACAAAGAAATCTTGAGGCTTTGGATTTAAATATTTTTTAATGATCTGAAAAGCCACTAGGCGTGTGGTTGTTAATAGTTCTAGATTGGTATCTTTTGAGTAGAGTAATGTGCCCTCGCCGTTAACAAGCGAACAAGAAGTATAATTTTTTAAGATGATTTTTAGGTGCGATTGATAGTTTAAAAAATTCATTTAGTGTTCTCTCAAAGCCGCGGCCATGATTTCTTTGGTCCATGAAAAATTATTTTTCCCCTGATCCATCATAAAAATATCGGCGAGCGGACCGAATACAAGAGTTGGATCTCCCGCTGAATGGGAAAGCACTTCGTTTGCCAAGGCGGACTGAATATTTTTTTTAAAATCAGTAATTCGGGTCGCCAACGAAGGGTTTTTTTGTCCTTTTTCTAAAACAGTAAATAAATTTTTTATTTTGAGATTTAAATTTTCTTGCTGTAACTGAGAGAACAACGATTTGGCCAAATCGTTGTTCAGAAGTTCATTGTAAAACAAATCTAGCACCAGGGGCTTAATCGCACGGCCGGCAACCACCGGGCCCGGCTCAAGTTGTTGGACATTGCTTTCAATTTGTAGAATTGAGAGATGGTTCAGTTTAACTTCTGAATAAGGGTGAATGTGTAAATCAATATGATAATAATGTTCAATTGGTATTGCGCCCCAAGGGCTCTGCCATTCATTTTTTTTATTAGAAACAACAAATTTTAAACATTCGATATCAAAGTAAGTGCCGTGATTGTGTTGCTTCGATTTAATATAATGAGCCAAAAAGTTGGTGGCGCTAGTGAACAATTCACAATTTTCATAATCAGATCGAAATCCATCTGTACTGAAAAAATTAATCTGAACACGTTCACCGAAGGCTTCTTTCAGATCACTAACAAGCTCTTCTTTGGTGCCTTCGCTGCCTGCATTAAGCAGGGTTTTTCGTAGATAACTTTGGTTGTGTGCCAAAGGACAGTTAAAAATTTTAAGACCATTTGTGATAAAAAAATTATTAAGAAGTTCAATTTGGCTGGCGGAAACGTCCCCTTCTGGAATAGAAATTACGACTTTATTCAGATCGGGATTGATTTTTTTTATTCTGCTGAGTTCATGCTCTAAATGAGTGGCTTCAATTTCGGAGCCTTCAAGGGGTATAATTAATTGAGAGGCGGCAAGTGACAGGGCTTTTGAATCTCGTAGTGTATAGGAATTTTCAAATCCTTTAAGAACAACTTGTGAGATACTTCCTCCAAGACGAAATTGTTTTAAACGATCAAAATATTTAGTTACAATATAAATTGGTATTTCATGTTCGGGGCTTTCAAATTGGTAATCAAAAAGTTCCTGAATTTTTAATTTGGTCTGATTAAGTAGATTTTTTAAAGAGACTTGAGGTAAAAAAATGGATTTTTCAAAAAGCGCAGCTACTTGTTTTTTATGAGTAGTATCAAAAAGGCCTATCGTGGCATAAGATTCGCCTAGATACAGGGCAATAGCAGGTTTAGACATATTTTTCTTTTAACTCGCGCTTTCTTTTGTTGTAATCGGTATGTTATGAACTCAATAGAAAAGGGTCAACAATGAAAGTATCGGCTGAAATATTAAACTTAATTCCGTATAAGCCAGGTAAGCCTATTGCTGAAACCCAGCGTGATTACGGCTTAAAAGAGGTGATAAAATTAGCTAGCAACGAGAATCCTTTGGGGCCAAGCCCTAAGGCTATTGAGGCGGTTAAATTATTTTTAATGCAGCAACATCGTTATCCAGACTCGGTTGGCTATGAACTTGTTCAGAAAATTTCAGAAGTATGGAGAGTGCCTGCAAGTCAGGTGGCCCTTGGTAACGGCTCTAATGAAATAATAGACTTATTAATTAGAATTTATTGTGAGCCGGGTGATTCAATTTTAACCTCGGAGTCTGCTTTTATTGCTTATCAAGTCTGTGCTCAGGCCGCTCGCGTGAGGGTGCGAACTGTACCCTTAAGATCCGATTTAACTATGGATTTAAAGGCGATTGCTGATTATTTCTTCCGAAACCCTACAATGAATATCAGAATGATATTCATTCCTAATCCAAATAATCCAACAGGTACTTTGGTTGGAGGGGAAGAACTGGATGAGTTTTTGGTACGTCTCGGAAATCGCGATGATGTTTTATTAGTGTTTGATGAAGCTTATACCGAGTTTGTACGCGATAAAAATTTTAAAGAGGCGGCCAGATTTTATAAAGACTACTCAAATGTATTGGTTTTAAAAACTTTTTCTAAAGTTTATGGCATGGCGGGACTTAGGCTCGGTGCTTTATTAGCCCCAGAATATGTACTTGAGTATTATAATCGCGTTCGCAATCCATTTAATATTAATGATTTGGCTCAAGTAGCAGGAATTTCTGCGCTTGAGGATGAAGAGTACATAGCGAACTCTCAAAAAACTGTCTGGGAAGGCCTAGATTATTTTTACAAAGAATTAACACGCTTAAAATTGCCATACTATCCATCACAGGCTAATTTTGTATTATTCGACACCAAACGCAACGCAGAACAGGCCTATGTTAATTTGCTTAAAAAAGGGCTTATTTTAAGACCTGTTCAAAATTATGGCTTTAAAACTTTTTTACGTATGACTGTAGGGAAAATGGAAGAAAATAAAAAAGCTATCATCGCAATTGAAAAAATGCTGACTGAGGTTTCTGAAGTCGGGTAGGCTCTATTAGTTCTGTGTTCAGTAGCTGAAATATCTGGTTAGGATTTTTAATGGGCTATGTAATTACAATCGATGGGCCTGCCGCTTCTGGCAAATCTTCAGTTAGTCGTCAGCTGTCTAAGTTGCTTAATATCCCGTGGGTTTCAACCGGTGCTTTTTATCGTGGTCTTGCCTTTGTAGCGCTTCAGGAAAAAATTGATTTAACCAATACAGTTGCTCTGACTGAGCTTGCCATGTCGAACATTTGGAAAGTTGAAATGGCTTCTGAAAAAACAGAAGTCTGGTATAAAAATAAAAATGTAAGCGATTTTATTTTGCATGAAGATGTTGGTAATGTAGCAAGTAAAATCAGTCACTATCCGGAAGTCAGGTCTTCATTGCTCGATCATCAGCGGCAATGTGCTTTCAAAGCAGAGGGGTTAGTTGCAGAGGGGCGTGATTGCGGAACCGTGGTGTTTCCGCAGGCCGAAGTTAAAGTTTATCTTACAGCTAAGTCTGAAAATCGTGCTCAAAGGCGCGCACAAGAGCTAGGACTCGATCAAAAAGAACTCCAAGTTCAGCAGCAGCAGCGGGATCAGCAAGACTCTACTCGTAAAGCGGCACCTTTGCAGATTCCGCAAGATGCACTTGTTGTTGATACTACTGAGTTGTCATTAAATGACGTAGTCGAAAAAATTTATAAATTCACTCAAGATAAAATCTCATTTTAAATTTTTTAATAACCCAGTCTACTGTTTATTCGACTGAACCATTAAATCTGCAATCAGCTTTGAATATCGTACCGGATTAGCTATAGCACTGCCTTCAGACAGTAAAGCCTGATTGTAAAGTATTTCAGCCCAATTTTTAATTTGGGTCTCATCGGCTTTGAGCATGGCTTCATATATTAAATGACTCGGATTAATTTCTAATATGCGTTTAGATTCTTGCTGGTAGTTTTCACCCATCTTTGAAAGAATTTTTTGCATATTAGCCGACATATCGTTTTCAGCTGAAACCAAGCAAACCGGGGTTTCGGTAAGGCGGTCCGAGATAATAACATCCTTAACATTTTCGCTCAAGCTGGTTTTCATTTTTTCAAGCAATGGACCAAAACGTTCTGTTTGTGCTTTTTTAATGATTTCTTTTTGTTTTGTTTCTTCTTCGCTATCAAGATTTAAGCCTTCTTTAGTTACCGAAACTAAGTTTTTTTCTTTAAATGTACGCAAGCTTTGGGTTAACCATTCGTCAACCACATCAGTCAAAAGAATAACTTCGTAGTTTTTTTCTTTTAATTTTTCCAAGTATGGAGAGTGCTCGATAGCCTCTAATCTTTCGCCGGTAATAAAGTAAATCTCTTTTTGCGCTGGTTTCATTCGTGCTACATATTCATCTAATGTACACAACTCAGTAGAGTGAGTAGATCTGAATAATAACAGGTCTTGGATTTTTTCAGTTTGAGAGCTATCTGTTGGAATGCCCTCTTTCAAAGTGGTGCCAAATTCCGCCCAAAAAGTTTCGTAGGATTTGCGGTCCTTTGTAATCCAGTCTTTAAGAGTTGAGAATATTTTACCAGCAATATTTTTACGGATTTGTGTTACGATTCGATCTTGTTGCAAGAGTTCACGGGATACATTTAACGAAAGATCGCTTGAATCAACAAGGCCCTTAACAAAACGTAAATACGGCGGAAGTAGATCTTTACAGTTTTCCATGATGAACACGCGCTTAATATATAAACTTAAACCAAACTCATATTCTTTCATTTGATAATTAAATGGTTTTTTTGAAGGAATATACAATAAAGAGGTAAACTCAGAAGTGCCTTCAGCTTTATAATGGACATGTTTTGCATGAGGCTGCCAGTCGTGTGTTAGATGCTGGTAAAAGTCAGAATACTCTTCTGGTTTAATTTCAGCTGCGGGTCTTAACCATAAGGCTTTTTGGCTATTTAAAACTTGATCTTCAAATACGGTTTCAGTTTCTTTTTTGGTTTCAACATTCATTTTGATCGGCCAAGCTACAAAATCACTATATTTTTTAACCAATGACTTTAAAGTCCACTCATCCGTAAAATTTTGTGCTTTTTCAAATGTGCCATCTTCATTTTTAGTATCATCTAATTTTTTTAGGTGAAGAGTAATGGTGGTGCCGTGCCCTTCGGTGCGTGGTGTATTTTCGATGGTATAAGTGCCATCGCCATTAGATTCCCAAACTGTACCAATAGTAGTTCCAGCTTTCTGAGTGTGCAAAGTAACATTATCAGCCACCATAAAGGCCGAATAAAAACCCACACCGAATTGTCCGATAAGATCAGGGCGGGCTTTCATCTCTTGATTCATTTGCGTGAATGCTTTGGTGCCTGATTTAGCGATAGTGCCAATAAACTGCGTAACTTCTTCAGGCGACATGCCGATGCCGTTATCGATAATTTGCAGTGTATTGCTAGCTGTGTCCGGTTTAAGGCGAATTTGAAGCTCTGCTGAATCATTTATTAATGAAGAATTTGTTAAGCTTTCAAATTTAAGTTTATCAATGGCATCTGAAGAGTTTGAAATAAGCTCTCGAATAAAAATTTCTTTTTGAGAGTAAAGAGAGTGAATAACGATATCTAATAATTGTTTGATTTCTGCATTAAAACTTTGAGTTGTTTTAGACATAAAACACATCCTTTTTGAAATTTTTTATATAGGGAGAATAGAAGTAAAATAAACCCTGAAAAGAGTCAATTTATTTAGCGTTGAAGCCCCGAAAGCCCTTTAAACGCTTCCTGGCGCATTTCTCCGAAAACTGAACCTGGATTCAGCAAGGAGGAGTGGGCTTACTGTTTGCTCAAAGCGTTTAATAATGGAATCGTTGAAGTACACGAAACCATCAGAATTTTTAAATAAAGAATTTCAATTATATGGCTTTTTTAGATTTTAATTTTTGCAATTCCTGTTGGTCTACAAAAAATCCACTGAGCTCCTGGACCGCCTGTCTAATTTCATCAGGTGTCATTGGCCCCAGATCGGGCTCTTCATCAGCCCAACCATGACACCAATCTTCTGTGCGAGTTTGGTCTTTCCAGATTGATGAGATAAAGCCCGTTCTATCAAAACGACAAAGTAAAAAATTAAAGTGGTTTTGATTTTGACCGATTTCAAACCATTCTTTTTTTTCAATGATGGTGCAACTTTTTTTATTCATTTCTGTGGAGTCTTTAAAATAAGCTATTTGAAGGACCTTAATTTTGTTATTCTCAACTCGATCAAAGTAAATGTGGAGATATTTAGATGAATATTGCACAAAGTTTTCTTCGATATCAAACAACAGCAACTCGTAGAGCTCATTTTCATGAAATGTTTTTTCTATCAGGCTACATAAGTCCATTTTGAATTTATCGGCTTATAGGCGCTGCCTTTAAAGTGATTATGTGGTCTGGATTTACTCAGACTAGACTAAGGTTGGATTGAAAAGTTTATTATCTCATGGCTTCGTTAATAACAGTCCAAACTGAGAGTGGGATTCTTCCCATTAAGTCTTCATTAGTTTTTACAGAATAACAGTTGTTTGGTAGATTGGAACCAACCGGAAAGTAGTAGTTATAGCTGTTATTTGAATCCCAGTTACCTTTGCCGTCCGAGAAGGCGATAGATAAAGCTGTTATTGAAAGCTGCCCGCCTCTTCCTGGGAAGGTCCATTGGTTTGCTGTTGAGATAAAGCCAAGGTTATGCCAATCAGGGCTTATGCGAAGATTAGTCGTCCGAATAGGAGGAGATTGCTCACTGAAGTGAAAGTTAATAACTGCATCTACAAAAGAATTGTGACTTAAAAGACCACTTTTTTTGTAACCAATGACATACTGTTCTGAGCTGCAACCGCTTGAAACCTGGGCCACAACGGCTGGACCATCTTCACAAATTTTTACGCGCGCATGGCAATAATCAGGTGGGTAATTAGATGCAAATAGTGTTAACGATGATAGAGTCACAATGATAGCCAGGAATTGTTTCATTTTCCTCTCCTAAAGTAATCTTGTTTGTCAGAATCTATATTGAAGTGAATCTATAAACCACAAAATAACTTTTTATTGAAAATAATACAGAATATCAGAGGGAGTTTTTACTTAGGCGCTGTTCTAGGTAATTCGTGTGTGATCATCAATCATAAAAAGTGAGAGTTCGTGGATATTAATATGTTTATATTCTTAACAACTCCAAGCCCTATTTGTCATACTCGAAGCTCACAGTTTATAAATCGTCTCATTTTGAGATTTTAGCGGATGAGCTGATATTTAAATGCCCCGCGCGAGATTAACTTACCTGTAAATGGTACTTCAATTGCATTCTTATAGATTAAGTATTGACGATTGAGGAGATAAAAATGGGTTTTTGCAGATTTTTAGTTTTGAGTACTCTAATGGTATTAAATATTAACATTTCAATTGCCTTTTCTTGCGACAAGAATGTATTCAGCGCCAAGCGTGAAACGAGTTTTTTTTCGTCGCTATTTTCATCAAGTAAGGGCAAAGAGTCTGCAAATAGTAATGTGGAATTAAATATTCCGGTTACAACAGATGCAGGGGCAGGTTGCTTGCTTGTTGAGTCCGGTTTATCTCTTAATGTTAAAATTGCTGAGGATAATTCTGCTTACGAAATAGATGTACAGCCAATGCAAGCAGAATATGATAACGTCAGTGAGTTTCAGCAAAAAAATTTAGTTTTTTTTGCTGACCATGAGAGCCTTGGTCGGGCGCAAATCGCTGTTGTGAGCTATTCCTGCTCAGGTCAAAATGTTCTGGCAGTTGAGTCCTATTATGGCAGCATTATTGATATTTTAAATACTCAAAAGAGTAGTAATGACGATAACAATGGGATGTCAGTTTCAACAATTATTGCAACTGGAGCTGCGGCAACAGCTCTTGCTAAAAGACGGGCATTATTAAACACGAGGTCGGGTTCTGATAAAAACTCTGATGCGATGGATATATTTGTAAACATAGCACGGAGCTCTGTTTTGCGCGATGGCTACGTCAAGCCGATTGTACCTAGCTTTATGATGGCGGATAAGATGAGTGGGCGACACACATCATTAAGCCATGAGGTATTTTCAAATCAAGAAATGGTTGTTAACTTATGTAATCCAAATGTGGCTGCAGTATTTAAGGATTATAGTGTCGACAATCTCAATGAAAGCATTATTGGTGGCAACCCAAATATAAAGTTAAAAAAGAAAAAATCCGGCTTCGTTATTAAAAAAGAGATTGAGTATTAGCATTAGCGGCTCTGGCTTAGTATTTATCTAGTCCAGCCATCCAGAGGTGCGCATAATTTACGCACCCAATACCCCATAACTCTCTGATTGACCGCCTGCCCAAAACCCCCTAGAACTACGTGTTCAGCCCTAGAGTTCCTAGAGGACCCTTTGCGCTAGAAGGAAAAAAAACAAACATGAACAGAACATTAAGCAAGAGCGAAAAAGAAAAACTATCGGTGTTAGCATTATTGGATGCAGAAGATGCTAAGATCCCAGCAAATCCTGGTTTGAATAATCAAGCTTCAGGTGGAGAGTTCGAACAACTTTTCTCAGCTTCAACTAAAGAACAAGATTTTAGAGTCGGTGACGTCGTCAATGGCCTCATTGTTGAAGTGCAATCGGATTTTGTATTAGTTGATATAAACTATAAATCTGAAGGACTGGTTCCAATTAATGAATTCCGCGTTGTAGATGGAGTTCGTCAAGTTAAAGCTGGAGACCGAGTTGAAGTTTTAATTGATCGTATCGAAAATGAAAACGGCATGGTGGCCTTATCTAAAGATAAAGCAGATATGCTGCGTGCTTGGACTGATATTTCTAAAGCTGCTGAAAATGAAGAAATCATTGAAGGCGTTGTTGTAGCTAAAGTTAAGGGCGGTCTTTCTGTTGATATCGGTGTAAAAGCCTTTTTGCCAGGCTCACAAATTGATTTACGTCCAGTTCGAAACATGGATGTCTATCTTGGTAAGAAATATAAATTCAAAGTTATTAAGTTTAACAAAAAACGTGGAAACATTGTTCTTTCTCGTCGAGCAATTCTTGAAGAAGAACGCGATAGCTTGAAGGCGCAAACTGCGGACACAATGAAAGAAGGCGCTACAGTTGTAGGTCTTGTTAAAAATGTAACAGATTACGGTGCGTTTATTGATTTAGGCGGTATCGACGGGTTGTTACATATTACAGACATGAGCTGGGGACGTGTAAAACATCCTTCAGAATTAATTAATGTCGGTGATGAAATAAAAGTTAAGATCTTGAAATATGACACTGAAAAAGAACGTGTATCTTTAGGTTTAAAACAATTATCTGAAGATCCATGGGCTGAAATCAAAGCTAAGTACGCTATTGGCACAAAAGTAAAAGGTAAAGTTGTATCTGTTGCAGAATATGGAGCTTTTGTTGAGCTGGGCGACGGAGTGGAAGGTCTGATTCACGTATCTGAAATGTCTTGGACTAAACGTGTAAAACACGCCAACCAGATTTTGCAAGTAGCTCAAGAGCTAGAGATACAGGTTTTGGAAATTGATATGGAAAATCGTCGTATCAGTTTAGGTATGAAACAACTTCAAGCTAATCCTTGGGTCGAGATGAAAGATACTTATCCTCCTGGAACAATCATCGAAGGTGAAGTTAAGTCAGTAACAGATTTTGGTATCTTCGTTGGTATCGAAGAAGGTATTGATGGACTTGTTCATATTTCTGATTTTTCTTGGACTAAGCGTGTAAATCACCCTTCTGAAATGTTCACAAAAGGACAAAAAATCAGAGCCGTGGTTTTAGGTGTGGATTCTCAAAATGAAAGATTCTCTTTAGGTGTTAAACAGCTTGAAGGTGACCCTTGGTCACAAATCGAAACTAAATACGGTATTGGCACTCAGCACGATGTTAAAATCACTAAAACAACTGATTTTGGCGCTTTCGTTGAATTGGCTGCTGATATTGAAGGTTTGATTCATGTGTCTGAATTATCAACTGAAAAAATTCAATCAGTTGAAGATTTAGTAAAAGCAGGGGACATCATTAAGGCCGAAGTTATTACGATTGATAAAGATGCTCGTAAAATTGGACTATCTTCAAAATTGGTTAAGCTTCGTGAATCTAAAGGTGATGTTGATGATTATATTAAAAAAGTATCATCTACTGCTAAAACCAGTTTAGGCGATATGTTCGGTGATCAGCTTAAAAATATGAAAACTGACAAAGAATAGGTGTCTTGACGCGTGGCAATCATTGCGCGCTAAGACATGAGAAGTATATTAAGTAAAAAGGGAGCCTAATTGGTTCCCTTTTTTTATTTTTATTTTATGATGAACGGGTACACATTGGTGTATTAAAGGATTTTTATGAAAACTTGGTCTTTTCGAAAAAAGTTTGTGCTTGGTCTTGTTGTGACGCTTCTGGGATTATTCATATATTCTGCTGCGACTTCTTATTTTAATAATGAAGATATTCGTATTACGCGTAATGAAATACTTCATTTAGAAATTAACGGCATTATTATGAATGGCAAAAAATTCCTGAGTCAGCTTAAAAAATATAAAAAAGATGAATCTGTTAAAGCCATAGTTATTGAAATCAATTCTCCAGGAGGGGCCGTTGGTCCTTCGCAAGAACTTTATTACGAAATTTTAAGAGCTAAAGAGGAAACCAAAAAACCAGTTGTTTGTGTGAGTACCGGCTTAATTGCCAGTGGTGGTTATTATTCGGCTTTGGCCTGTGATAAGCTTGTTGTGGCTCCGGGCACTATGATTGGTTCAATCGGAGTTATAATGGAATTTGCCAATCTTGAAAAACTATATGATTGGGCAAAAGTTCAAAGATATACTATCACTTCTGGAAAATTTAAAGATTCAGGCTCTGAGTATAGAGCCATGAGAGATGACGAAAGACAATTATTTCAAGAGATGATTAACGAAGTCTATGATCAGTTTAAAAATACAGTGGTTGAGGCACGCAATTTACCTGTAGAAACAGTTAATGAATACGCCGATGGACGAGTGATGACCGGGGCCACTGCTGTGAAGCTTAAATTTTCTGATGCCATCGGTACCTACGAAGATGCCGTTAAGATGGCGGCTAAAATGGCAAACTTAGGTGATGATTACAAAATATTTAAACCCAAAAAAGAGAAATTCAATTTTTTTGATGTACTTGCAATGGATGACGAAGAAGACGATTTGAACTCACTGTCTGAGGTCAGAGATTATTTGAAGGGCGCAAAGGGTGTTTCTGCTAAAGCCGTTGCCGGGGAGCTGGCCCATACTTTTTTTAAAACCAAATATCTTAATCAACCTCTGTTTTTAATGCCAGGGTATTGGGAGTAGTTGTTGGCAAAAGCTAAAAAAAAAGTAAAAAAAGTAGCAAAAAAAAAGGTGGCCGATTGGCCCTATAAAAGAAATATTCTTTTTAGGCCAGAACGAATGAAGTACGTCAGAAAAATGATAAAAACCCAAGCTTGTGTTTTTTGCCATTCAGCTCAAGCCGAAATGTCGCTGAATACTCTCTGTGTTTATAAAAGTGAGCACACTCATATATTGCTTAACAAATATCCTTACAATAGCGGACATTTGCTGGTTTTGCCCCTAGCTCACGTTGGAGATTTACTTGAGCTAAGTCCTGAACGTTATGATGACCTGCATAGAGCTATCAGGTTGGGGATTCAGGCCATTGAAGCAGTTTATCAGCCAAGCGGTTATAATGTCGGCTTGAATAATGGTTCGGAGGCAGGAGCGGGGATTCCGGATCATCTACATTATCATATAATTCCCAGATGGAGCGGTGATCTGAATTTTTTTCCATTAATTGCTGATACCAAAGTGGTTATTGAAACTCTGGAAGACAGTTACAATAAATTTTCAGATTACTTTAAGAAAGCTAAGCTCTAAATTATGAATCAAATACAAATTGCTCCTTTAACCCCAGTTGTAAAAAAGTTAATAATCGCAATTTCGTTTGTGTGGATTTTTATTCAGATTATTCTAGGCTCTTTTTTAAAATTGAATTTAAGCACCTGGTTAGTTTTACATCCTGATCAGGTCCTAGAAAAATTCTGGGTTTGGCAGCTTTTTACTTATATGTTTTTTCACGCGCTTTCGCCATTTCATATATTTTTTAATGGCTTAATGCTTTGGTTTTTTGGATCGGAACTTGAAAAGTATTGGGGATCACGCTTTTTCACCACCTATTTTTTTACATGTGGAGTGGGCGCGGCGATCGTTTATTGTTTAGGGGTGGCTTTATATGCATTGGGAAGCGGTAACCAAGCTCCGCTTGTTATACCGGTTTTAGGGGCATCAGGGGCCTTATTTGGCCTTTTGGTTGCTTACGGTATTGTTTTTTCAGAACGGGTTATTTACTTTATGGGCCTGTTTCCGATGAAGGCCAAATATTTTGCCTTGATAGCGGCTGCCTTAGATCTGTCCTCTTTGCTTACAACAGGTTTTGCGGGTACAGAAGTGGCTTATTTATGCCATCTGGGGGGAGCTTTGGTTGGATTTTCTTTTTTATGGGGACATACCCGCTTTAAGCTGAACAAAACCAAATCAAAACTTAAGCGTAATACCGGCTCTTTAAGACTGGTTGTAGACAATGAAAAGCCTAAAAAAGAAGACAATCCCAAATACTGGAATTGATTTTAAGCTAAACTGAATATATAAAGTCTTTACAAGAGGTAAACATGTCACTGAATAAAGCATTAGAGAATTTGAAATTTGATAAAAGATTAACTGAATTGAATCTTAAATTAGGTCGTGTAACTCAAGCCGAAATTACTCAAAACACAAAGATGTTACCAGACTTAGAAGCTCAGTGTGAAAAATTAGACATTGAAAAAGAAGACAAAGATTTAAACTAAAAGTTAATTTAGTTATTTATCAACTCGGACCACTCTTCGCGGTTTATTTTTAAGGTATTTTCCTGCTTCAGCACATACAGTGTTTTTATTCCTATATCTTTGTGCCCATCAGATTCGTAATCCTGCACGAACTGAATTACATATTGATTTTTTAATTGAATAATATTGGGCTCAAAAGCTGCGACCTTAACATAGGAGTAGCGGTCTTTGAGTTTTTTCTTATGAGCCAGCCATGTTTTTTTATTATAGGGTGGGGCTGAAAATTCATCCGAATAATTTTTAATATAGTTATCCAGATCTTGCTCTTGCCATTGGGTGCGCCATTGATTGAACCAGTTTAATGCAAATTCTTTTTCTTTTGAATGTTCTTCTTTTGAAACCCAATTAATCTGGTTGTCGATAATCAGAAATGTTTTATTTAAAATGATCGAAGCTTCTATTTTTTTAATATCGTTATTTCGTAAAACAACACAGCCGCGTGACCCGCGAGTTAAAGGTACCTCGTCAGGCACGGAATGAAGCCAAATTCCCGAACCCGTCTTATTGTCAGTCTTATCAAAGTAGTTTGGATAGTTGGTTGTGAAAGCTAAGGATCCATATGTTTCAAATGGGATTTCGGGGGGGGCTTTTCTCATTAGTAACCGGTATATACCCTCGGGTGTTCGGCTGTCGTCCCGCTTTTTTTTGTCTCCGTTATTTTTTCCGATATCAATAGTGTACTGTTCTTTAATACGGCCTTTTAAAAGGCTTTCTATGTCTATTAGGCTGAGTTGTCTTGTGGATTTGTCAGCCAGCAGAGCATTTGTTGCTATTCTTTGATCTGCTGACAGATTTAGAATTTGTTTCGGGTATAGAACTGTATTTTGAGCATAGGTCGTACTTGCGATCATAAATATGCTTAAAAGTGAAAAAAAGTTATACAAAAAAGACATCATAGTTCTCTTAATAAATTAATAGTAAGAACCAAATTTGTATACGGGTTTTTTATAAGAATATAAGACTGGTGGGTCTGTACTAAATTGAGAATTTACACTAGAGCACTAAAGTCTAGTCCAGATGTAACCGATCCAGTATATATGAAAGCAATAATTAAAAAACTGATAGTGGTGGTCTTAGTTACAATTAATTTCTCTGTATTGGGCTTAGGCGCTTACTGGGTCTATATATCAACTCTTGGTTATGATTCTCCCAAAATTACCGAAGCCAGCTTAAGAGAGCCCGCTAGTTTAAAAGAGAAGTTTGGTCAGGCTCCTTTGATCTATACAATGGATAAATTTATCGTAAACTTATCAGGTGTTCCCAAAAGAACAATTCGGGTGCTGGTGAATCTTGACATGATCAGCCCGGTAGCATTTCAGGAAATAATGGATCAGGATAATCGAGCTAAAGCTCGTGATAAAATTGTTAGAATTTTGAATGATAAAACCTTTGATGATTTGGAAACAATTCAAGGCAAGCTTTTTCTAAAAGATAAGATTGTAACTGAAGTAAATCAAATTCTAAGTCAAGGCTTGGTTAAAGACGTTTACTTCACCGACTTTGTAATGAACTAAGACTGTCAATCTTAGCGTTTCTGATAGATTTTCAAAATTATATAAATCAGCGCTGCAATCAAAAGTAAAGCTACACCTAAAAACAGTTCATTCTTAAAAATACTCTTTTTACCCGACAGGCCAGCGCCTTCATCAGCGGCCAGTAAGTCAGCAGGCATGGCTTGGCCTATTCCGGACCCTAAGGTGTCTCCAGCGCCGGCAAGAGGGCCTAAATCAGGGCGTGAAAGTAAATCTTTGGTGGCAATAACTCGTAACGAGCGAATCGTTTTATCAAAGTTCAGACTGTGCTTAGAATAAAGTTTATTCTGAGCGCTGAACGTAACAAGAATGGCTATTTGATCTTTTATGGTAGCTAGATAACGGGTAAAGTAGTTTTGAACTTCGCTGTCTTGATGAAGGCTATCAAGCCAGGGCTGGTCGTTAATTTTTTGTGTGTTAGCCTGATATACGACCTTAGACGACATTGGCGTGCCGGTTTTTGAAACCGTGTTAATCGGGCTGTTCATGTGGCTTTCATAAATCGGAAAAGAGTCTGTTGGCCCTTTTTCTTTAGCTGTCAAAATAATCACAGCTTCTTTGGCGCCCTGAGGATCCTCGGCTCTGCAGACCCACTCAGTTTGTTCGAGCTTACACGCCCAGTTATCTTGCATTTCAAAAGAAATATATGCGTTTTTAAATGTTCGTGACTCTGCTAGCTGTGTACTGAAGTATAATAAACAGAATAGTATTACAGATATAACAGAAGACTTCCTAAGCATGATGACCTCGCTTTGATGTGAGCATGGAATTCGTATATTGCATATTATAGGCATAAATTGTAATCTTTGCCAGATTTTAAAGGAGATATTTCGTGTTAAATTTATCACAACTCCAGACTTTCGTCATGGTGGCTTCCGAAGGCAGCATGAC
The DNA here is from genome assembly GCA_038042235.1 of Bdellovibrionota bacterium. Classification (GTDB taxonomy): domain Bacteria; phylum Bdellovibrionota; class Bdellovibrionia; order Bdellovibrionales; family Bdellovibrionaceae; genus Pseudobdellovibrio. The sequence goes on from JBBTEQ010000076.1 coordinate 38,151, forward strand.
TGCAGCCGCTGATAAGTTATTTTTAACTCAACCGGCAGTTAGTCAACAGATGAAAAATATGGAAGACGACTTAGGCGTAGAGTTGATTGTAAGAGGCTCCAAACAGATTAAAATGACGGCTCAAGGCGAAATTTTATATGAGCATGCAAAAAAAATATTAAGTTTTGCACAACTTGCTGAAGTCTCAATTAAATCAATTGGCGCACAATTAAAAGGCGAGCTTCGAATTGGCACATTAAATTCGATTGGACTTCATTTAATGAGCCCTGTTGTAAGTCGACTGTTGAAATTTAATCCTGATTTTAAGATCAAGGTCAATTATGCAAGAGGCGAAGATTTGATTCAAAGCTATAAAAAAGGCGAATTAGATGTGCTTGTGTTACCTGAAATTGAAACTAATTATAAATCTACACTAAGCGATACTAAATCTCAGGTTTTGTTTAAAGAAGAAATGTGGTTAGTAGGATCAGGTAAAGATGAGTTTTATCCGATGCAAATATCACTAAACGAAATTAAAAAAATACCTTATGTTCACTTTTCTGATGAATACCCAGCCTTTGATAAAAGTTTATTTGAAAAAGTAGGCGCATTACAGTCGGTCTTTGAGTCAGCCAATGTGGGCACGCTTAAAAGAGTGATTGAGTATGGATTGGGTATAGGTTTTTTACCTTCGCACTCGATCCGAAAACAAGTCAGAGGCGGGCGGCTTAACCGAGTTCGAATTTTAGATTTCGAATACAAACTCAATTTTCATTATTACTACAAAGCTACCGGTGCTCATGCCGAAACAGCTCAGATTATGTTTCAGGCGTTAACTGGTGATCAAGAGCGAAGTTAAGTCGTTATATCAATCTGACAACTTATTTAGAATAAAACCGACTCAGGTAAGCCCATGCGAGAAGCAATAAGCCGCACGATTTCACTGGCAGTTTCTTCAAGTGCTCTTTCGGTTACGTTGAAAACCGGCCATCTTTTGTTTTGCTTAAAAAGGTTTTCGGCATATTCAATTTCATTTAATATATGCTGGCTTGAGGCGTACTCGCCACCGGAGTCTTGACCAAATTTTTCAAGTCGATTTTTTCTGATTCTTTGTAATGAGTCGATATCAATAATCAGACCGACAATCTTACGTTGATCAACTTTAAACAATTGCTCAGGAAGCGGCGAGCCCAAGACAAGTGGAACATTCGCCACTTTCCAACCCTTGTGGCTTAGAAAAATTGAAAGAGGTGTTTTGCTTGTTCTACTGATGCCGACGAGGACAATATCGGCTTTATCGAGTTCATTTAAAGTTTTTCCATCGTCATGCCTGACCGTGTATTCAATGGCCTCGATGCGTTTGAAATACATATCATCTGTTTGGCGTAGCGCGCCCACTTTTTTAGAGGAAGGAACTCCAAAAAAATGATCCAGCATTTCAATAAGGGGCCCCAAGAAATCAATAGCGGGAATAGATTTTTCAATACACAGCTCTGAGGTTTTTTGCCGTAAGCTGGGGCTTGCAAAGGTATAGCCGATCAGGCCGCGTTTTGCGAAGCACTCATCAACAATTGTTTTGAGTTGTTCTTCGGAACGTATATTTTTACAACGCTGAATTGTAATTTCTTTTTCGGAATATTGCACCAGTGCGGCGCGGATCATGGTAACAGCGGTTTCGCCGGTTCCATCTGAGATAATAAATATTATTTTGGAGTTATCGGGCAGGGTCGGTGTCATAGGTTAAAATTAATTTTCATCAACATTTTTTGCAGCGACTCAATTTTTAAGTTAGCCCAAGGTTCTGCAGTTTCAGTCATAACAACAATTGAGTGATGAGTCGATAACGGGATTAAGTAGGACATCATTTTATTTTCTGGATCAAGGTTTTCAATATTGAAATAAGTTAAGATTTGATGCGCACTTGATTTAACCACGTTGCAAATTCCTGGATTTGGTAGGTTTATGGTTTTAAAACCTTCAGCAATTTCTATATTTTTTCCAAATACAAAGCTGGCAATAACTGCAGAGCTGCCTTTGTCTTGGTCTTTTTGTAACAAAAATCCTATTTCAAAATAGGAGGATAGTTGCAAAAATAAATTTGTGAGATTTTTGGAATTAACCTCACTTGAAAAAATATAGCTTAGGTTTTCTAACATTTTGTTGTTATTTAGCGATTGGAAATTATTTTGTACGCTGGTTGCGACAGGTCCCAAATCTTTTAAAGTGTTTTGTAAATTGGACTCGGGTTGATCGAATAGGTCTTCAATTTTTGCATTAATTTTTTTAAACATAGTTAGAGTATAATATAATCTTAGCAATTTTCTATATAAGATATATTAATGGAGCCAGCCCAAGGGCTAGCTTCTAACTTTGGGATTAGGTTTGAATCAGAAAAAAATCTGATACTTGTTATTTTTAACTGCGCTGCAATTTTTTCGATAAGCCGATTAAGTTCAGATGCAGTTAGTTCATCCCAAAGTAGAACCCATTTATTTAGGAAATGATCTTCTGTACCTAATAGCAAATAATTTTTAGGGTAATTGTTTTCAGAAAGCTTTAGGTTTGTCATTGATATGAGATTTTCTAGCCCCGGCATCACAGTTTTTTTACTTTTCAGACTATTTTGTGATAGGAGATATTTTGAACTCAAATCAATCTTTTTCCACCAAATTAAAGAAGGATCATTTCTAATAATCCATAGACTTGAGCCTTCTGTGAAGGCGTTGCTTTCTGATAAGTTAACCGCGGGCATTTCGTACAATCTGGTCCAAAAGACCGTTTACAAAGGACGCAGACTCCTGCGAACCGAAAGTTTTAGCAATTTCAATAGCCTCATTGATAGCAATCTTGGGCTCTATCATCTCTTTTGCATGAAACATTTCAAAGACAGCCAGACGTAAAATATTACGGTCTACTCCACCCATGCGTTCTATTTTCCAATGGCGACTGGCCTCTTGAATTTTTTGATCAATTATTTCTTTTTTAGCATGAACTCCAGTTATGATGTCGTCTGCGTATTTAATAATTGCATTGGTTTTATCGTCAGTATTTTCATAGGCTTTTTTGTCATCAAGTAAAGACAGTGCTTGATCAAATGTAATTTGAGGTGCGTATTCGGTTTGAAATAAAATTTGTAATGCAATTTCGCGTGATTGTCTTCTCATGAAGTAGTCCTTAGATGTTTATTTACGCGTCTTTATCGATTTTTTTATTAGGAAACACCATTAAACTCAGCTGCGGCCCAGTTGTTTCGATCATGTCGATCAGTTCATCACCTTCAAGTTTTTCGACAAACTCCTGCACATCTTTAAATGTTCGGTACACACTGGCAAAACGAACATAGGCCACATCATCTAATTGCTTCAGTTCGGCCATTACTCTGCGACCAATTACATTTGACGCCACTTCGCCTTCACCACGGGTAATAAGCCAAGACGAAATTCTTTCAACCGAGGTCTCTATTTGGGCCAGGCTGACAGGCCTTTTCTGACACGAGGCTTGCATCCCGCGAATTAACTTTTCTTTATTGTAGGGTTCGCGCCGACCATCTTTTTTGATTATAAAAGGATAGCTGAGCATCACGGTCTCGTGAGTTGAATAACGAGATTTACAAGATAAGCATTCGCGGCGACGCCGGATGCCGCCATCTTTTTGAACTCGGGTATCTAAAACTTTGTCTTCTGAATGACTGCAGAAAGGGCATTTCATAGTTAACTATAAATTAGGTGAGCCTAAAGTCAGGGTCAATCAAGTCAGTTTGCAAAACTCAAAACTAGCGCGTAGCATAAAACTGATGGGGGAATTAAATGTTGCGGTCATTTTTTAGGGTAGGCGTTGTTTTTTTATTGTTAAGCCCATTTGCGTTTGCAGCCGCACCAAAAGTAGGCAGAACAGCGGCGGCCAAGTATTTTGAGGCGAGTCCCGAAGATAAAACAAAAAATACTCGCTATGTAGCTTCAGAAGAAGAGGGTTTGGGGAGTGAGGAGCGTTACCTTGCATTTGGTGTGAGTACGTATGCTAGTTCAGATGCCTTTAACTGGGGAAAAATTAATAAAGAGAAAAATGTTGGCAAACTTGGTTTTGATATGACCTACAGGCTGAGCCAATCAAACTACATCGATTATGCCCTGCGGGTGCTGTACACTGAGTACGCCCCATTTAATGAAAAAGCCTCCAAGATGAGTTTTATGTACGCTGTAACATTGCCCGATGCGGGATCTAAGTTTCCCCTTTATTTTGGTGCGGCAGCCGGCGCTGGAGTTTTTTTTACTCAACTAGAGGATGAATCTCGGCTGAGCCTCGATTATCAGCTTTTTTTGGGCTTACGCATTTTCAATTTATTTGATAAGACTGGTTTTTATGTTGAGGGCGGCATGAAAAACCATCTGCAGTTAACCTCTGATGGTCAGCTCAATGGTACTTATGTGTCCGCTGGAGCTGTTTTTACTTTTTAGTCAGCCTTTTTAGTCGGTCTTTTTAATTATGTTAGTAAGGATTTTTTTTGGCATTACCACTACACTATCACTTAGTTCAATCCATTGCTGAGGCTTTGGAGGAAATTTTTTTTGAAAAAAAATACGCCGACAAAGTAATTGAAAAATGTTTCAAAAATAATCGTAAGTGGGGCTCACGCGATCGAAAGTTTTTTGCCGAAACGGTTTACGAGATTGTTCGCCACAAAAGAAGACTTGAGTTTGTTGTGGGTTCGGATCATCCGTGGGATCTTATAGCCGCCTATCTGTTTCAAACAATGAACGAGATTCCCGACTGGGAAGAGTTTGATCATCTTAAAATTTCAGACCTCAAAAGCAAAAATTCCGCAGAAAAATCACCTGAGGTGGCCAACTCATTTCCGGATTGGCTTAATGACTTGGGCAAAAATGAATTTGCCGGTGAGTGGACTAAAATTATGAATGCACTTAATATGCCGGCCGAAGTGTTTCTGCGAACTAACACCATAAAAACTAATGCTGACAATTTAATTGCTGAACTGGCTGCAGAGGATATTCAGGCTTCGATCGTATTTGACTCTTGTGTTAAATTAACAAAAAGAAAAAATGTTTTTATTACGCAGGCTTTTAAGAAGGGTTATTTTGAAGTTCAGGATGCTGCTTCGCAGATGGTGGCACCACTTTTAGATTTAAAACCTGGTTTAAGAGTGGCCGATACCTGTGCCGGTGCTGGCGGCAAATCGCTGCATTTAGCGGCCTTGATGAAAAACAAGGGTAAGATTATAGCTATGGATATTCACGAGTGGAAACTGAAAGCGCTGAAAGTACGCGCCGCCCGTGATGGCGTTGATATTATTGAAACCAAATTGATTGAATCCAATAAAACAATTAAGCGTCTTGAGAACACTTTTGATCGCGTACTGTTAGATGTGCCTTGTTCGGGCCTTGGTGTTTTAAGACGAAATCCAGATACCAAATGGAAATTGAGTTTGGAAGAAATCGCCAGGCTTACTGATTTACAAAAAGAAATTATCAGTCAGTATTCTAAATTGTGCAAATCCAGCGGAATTATGGTCTATGCTACTTGCAGTATTTTACATCGCGAGAACGAAGAACAAGTGCAGTGGTTTTTAAACAGCGAGGCCGGAAAAAACTGGACACTTAAAAAAGAAATGCGCGTTTGGCCGCATATTGATAAATATGACGGTTTTTATGCTGCGGTCATGGTGAAAAGTTAAGAAATAAAACTGAATTCTTTAATTTTCAAATCTCCACGATAGGAATCGAAAACCCAATCTATATTTAAGGGACTGTTGTTGTGGATAACAGCAATTTGTGTGGGACCAACTAAATTATTCGATAATTTCAGAAAAAGATTTTCTAACCAACGATTATCCTCGATGTTAGATTTGACACTGTTTAATGTTAAAAACACCTGCGTACGAGAGATTTTAAATGATTTTTTTTCAGCCCATGATTTTTGAATAAAGGGAATTGATAAAAGAGCAAGATAAAATGACCAAGCGCAAAATATTTTGTAATCATTTAGTGAGTTCGGAATCGATAGAATGTAAGCGAAACTTAGTTCAGCATCAATTTTTAGACTGGTCATAATTTGTTCTCTAGAGCCAACAAAAAATCGCCCCTCGGACTCATCGGTTTGTTGATCCTTTAAGATATTAATTTTTTGTAAAAAGAGCCCAAAATGAACAGATTTTTTAAGTCCATCGGAATCTCTATTAAAATTGTTATCAAGTTCAGATGCAAGATCGGTCAATAGCTCGCCAACAACACCAGCAACAAAAAAACAATAAAGATTCGTTTCGGGAAGACTAGGTAAAATATTTTTTTCGGCGAACGGATTTGTTTTTGAAAAATGAATCATTCCTCGAGCCATATTACTAACTGATTTGACGACAGCTTTTTGCGCATTTTCTGAAAGCTCTTTTATATGAGACAAAAACAAGGGGAAATCTAGTAACAAAGCTTTCTCAGTATCAGGAATGCTTATTGGGAAGCTGGACTGCCATTGTTCAAAACTTGATTTTAATACAGTGGGAGAATTTGTAGACCCTGAAGCTTCTAATGAATTTAAAAAAAAGTTATAGGCTGAACTTTGCTCTGAAGAGTGGCTCCAGTGGGCATCCTCAATCGTATCTAAAATTCGACAAAGTATGTAGGCGAGTCCAACTTGCGAACGAAGCGGTTCATTTAATTCAGCGATGCAGAAAGAGAAACTTCGGCTTACATTTTCGAGATGTTTTTTATAGCAATTATAGTGGCTCATTTATTTTGTCCAAAGCAATAGGTATCACTGAGGCATGAGTCGGTCAAATTAAACATATTTTTGTCTTAGAGCTTAAAAATAAAATTTAAGCCCCACGCGTGCACCTTCGCGTTTGTAGTTTGTCTCGACGCCACCCAATTTTGAGTTTTGGCGTTCTTGATAAACGTCTCCAAATAGTCGCAAAATGCCGTACTCGATAAAAAGACCATAAGTTAGTTCATCCATCGTGGTGTCGCCGTAAAATGACTCGATGACTGGGGTGAAGGCGCGGTAGTTGCTTTGGATGCCGAAATATTTCATTAAATAAAGTTGAAAGGTCACCGCCGGGAACGGCTGATTCAAACGAAAACTTGCATTGCTTGCAGTTCTTGTGCGTAAGCCATAATGAACTGTAAGGTGGGTGCCCTGCACGGTGTTGCCAAAAACTCGCAGGTTAAAAATGCCAGCGGTGTCATTAAATCCCTCAGCCAGATTATTGGTGTGCTCTAGACTTACACCTACAAATTTGGCGTAGGCTGAGAGTTCTCCAGTCAGTACGCTGTGAGACGTTGAAGAGTTAAGTGCTGCTGAGGTTATCCCGAGATTATAATTCTGCAAGGCGCCACTAATGACAAACTCGTAAGGCGAAGGAGTATTAATTGTGAGCCACATATCCATTAGGGCTCTGCGATCTTTATTCTCTAACCATTCTTGTAGAGTAAATCTTTTAGCTTCACGTGCCGCCGCCCCCTGCGAAAGAAGCCAAGGCCGATTACTAGTTGTTTGTGCATTTACTTCCAGTGCCACTAAAAAAGACGCTAAAATTGTAAGTGTTAGGTACAACATATTTGTTTTCATATTTAATTTTAACACTAAATCTAGCTATGAGTTCTAATCAGACTGAGTTGTTTCATATTGAGACTAAATATGTTGTTTTTGCGCACTTTTTATTTAATTTCTGGTGAATCTCAATAATGCCACGGATATTTTTTAAAGTCTTTTGCGCGTTTATTTACAAAAGAATCGCGTCCCTCTTTGGCCTCTTCGGTTCCGTAAGCTAGGCGCGTGGCTTCGCCCGCGAACATCTGTTGACCAATAAGTCCATCATCTATCAGATTGAAACCATATTTTAACATGCGCATAGCGGTCGGTGATTTTTGATTTATTTCGGCGGCCCATTCAAGTGCTACGCGTTCTAAATCTTTATGAGCAACAACCTCATTGACCATACCCATTTCAAAAGCCGTCTGGGCATTATAATTACGGCCTAAGAAAAAAATCTCACGAGCCTTTTTTTGCCCTACTTGGCGGGCTAAGTAAGCGGATCCAAAACCAGAATCAAAACTGGCCACATCCGGATCGGTTTGTTTAAAAACTGCATGTTCTTTAGAGGCAATAGTTAAATCACAAACTACGTGAAGAGAGTGCCCACCACCGACGGCCCAACCAGGAACAACAGCCATAACAACTTTGGGCATAAAACGTATCTGCCTTTGTACTTCTAAAATATGCAATCGACCTAGTTTTGCCAAATCCACTTTGCTTTGCTCGGTTAGGCCTGTGCCATTGTTGTCTTCGCCTTGATACTTATAGCCATCCTTGCCACGAACTCTTTGATCACCACCTGAGCAAAAAGCCCAACCACCATCTTTAGAGGACGGGCCGTTGCCTGTAATAATAACAACACCGATGTTAGCGCTGATTCGGGCGTGTTCTAAAGCAACTGATAGCTCATCAACTGTTTTTGGCCTGAACGCATTGCGTACTTCGGGTCTGTTAAAGGCGATTCTGACGGTACCCTGATCGATTGCATGGTGATAGGTGATGTCAGTGAAGTCGAAGCCTTCAACAGAGCGCCATCTTTCAGGGTCAAAAATATCTGAAACTTTTTTTGTAAGCATATCCAGTTCCTTTATAATATTTCATATTAATCTTTGTACCATTGACCAATTTCCGAAGCCAAGCAAAGATATTATATAACAGTTCGACTCATGATATTTTTTAGGAGTTTTTATGTCTTATGTACATGATTTAAGCCCGTTCATTTTAAAATTACCTGAAACAGCTTTATGGGGAGATCAATTCGGTTT
>JBBTEQ010000077.1:0-17123 GCA_038042235.1 Bdellovibrionota bacterium
AGCGCTTGTAAGTTTATTAACCGGAACTGCAATTCGAAACGATATTGCTATGACCGGAGAAGTACTCTGCAAGGTCGCGTACTACCGGTCGGCGGAATTCGTGAAAAATGTTTGGCCGCGCTAAATCTGGGAATTACTAACGTGATTATCCCGCTGGCTTGTGCCAAAGACTTAGAAGACATTCCCGAGCAGTTTAAAGAAAAAATGAATTTTATTTTGGTTGAAAATCTTGACGAAGTATTTGCAGTAGCTTTTGAAAAATCTGAAAAGTTTATGAAAAAGTTAGGCTCAAAGCGCCAAGAGAAAAAAGCCAAAGGCACGGCCGCAGACTCTGCCGCCTAGCGGCTTAAGGTGCCAGCCACCTTATGACCACGCGCCCCTCCCAATAAAAAACCCAGCCTAAAAAACTGGGTTTTTTGTTTTTAAGCTCGGAGTTTTTTAAACTTATTTAATAGTTTCATTTTTACTATAGCTCCTTAAAACTTCACAAATCTCAACTGTGTAGTCAGAGTACCACTGTGATTTACCTTTTGCTTGTGCAAGCAGATGCAGTGAGTTTTCTTTCCACTCTTTTATTGATTCAAGTGAATCCCAATAGCTGACAGAGACTCCATTACCACTTGTGTCTGCGACGGACTCAATTCGTTTAAATCCTTTGTAGCCCCCAACAAGCTCAACCAATTTTTTTGACATTTCAAGATAATCATCAGGAATGGGCATTTTGCGTTTTGTTTTAAAAATAACGGCATATTCTTTATTCATTTTCACTGGCGCTAATTTTCAACTTAGTTTCGTAGGCGCGAATTTTCAGACTCTAAAACTTTAATCAACGTTTTCAAGTCCACAGTTTCCTCGCGAAGCTGAAGAATTTGCTCCTCTTTTTCTTGAAGAATCTGCGCATAGGCTTTTTTTAGATCTGCAAGCAAACGATTAGCGGCAGCTATAACCGATTCGCTCGCGTCGTTTTGCTGGGTATTAAAAGAAAATGTAGCTGGCACCGAATTTTTTTGAACTTCGCTGTTTAGGGAGGGGCGATGCTCTTCGGTGCTTGCCATTTTTTTGGGCGATACGTTTAACACATGATCGTCTAAAATAAGATACTTTCCATCATCAAAGCGAAACCTTATGTCCTCTGCTTTAATCCGTCGTCTAAGTGTTGAAATACTTATCTGATGCTTCATTGAGTATTCAGCTAATGGCAACCAATCATTCTTGGCTGCTAGCGCAGTGGTCATCATTCATCACCTCGACTATCCAAGCCTAACACGACCAAAGCCGCTGTCAACAGCCTTGTCATAAATAGCCTTTGGTCTTGAATAGTCACCATTTTTGTTAAGAGCTTGTGATTATTTTAGTTTTTTTTAAGTTTTATCTATGGTCAACTAGGCTCCTCAAATGAATATTCAGAATAAAAAAAAGATAGCTCTTGTTTTAAGTGGCGGCGGAATTAAGGCTGCCGCCTACCACCTTGGTGTCTGTCTTGCTCTAAAAGAAAAAGGCTTTGTTTTTTCTGGTGGCTCAAAAGAGTGGGTCCAGCAAAAATATCCGCACTTAACCGGTGACCCAAAAGGCTCTGCTTCAAAACCAACCATTTCGCTTTATGTTGGTTCCAGCGCTGGCGCCTTTGTTGGCTCAATCTTGGCCTCCGGAAAATCCATTGAATCTCTAATAACCGCCTTTCAAGTTGGCTTCGGAGACTCTCCTTTTTATAAGCTTCCTAAAGAAGACCATATTAAACCCGTTGGCTATCGCCATATTTTTAATCTTAACTCAAAACGACTTTTAAGCTGGCTACCAGAAAGTCTTTTGCAAAAAACACTTCTCACTGGTGGCATAGAGGTGCTTTTTAAAAAAGGCTTTAAACTTAACGGCCTTTTTAACACCAATGGAATCGAAAGATATCTTCGTAAGTACATTCTTGATGAAAACGAGTTCTCTCTGCTAGGTGTAGAGCTTTATATTGTATCAACTCAGCTTAATCATTCTCGTAAAACAATTTTTGGGCCCTATTTAGAAAGTTCAAAAAATTCATCTACAAAATATATTGGCTACACAAAAATATCTGAAGCCGTAGCGGCCTCTATCGCGCTACCGCCGATGTTTGCACCCTATCCAATTAAAAAGCCCGATGGTAAAATCATTTATCACTATGACGGCGAGATTCGCGACACTCTCAGCACCCATGTGGCCGCCGATCATGGCGCTGACTTAATTATCGCATCTTATTCAATGCAGCCCTATCATTATAATCCAGACGTTGGCTCGCTACACTCCTTCGGTATGCCCGCGATTGTTAATCAAGCGCTTTATCAAGTGCTCGAGCAAAAAGTTGCAAAACATATTCAATATCAACAGCAAAAAAAAGATACTTATCTGGCGCTTAAAAAAACCTGTACTGAACTAAATCTTTCTGTCGACCAAACTAAAAAAATTCTTGATTTGGTTAAGCAAAAACTTTCACACAACCCAGAGGTTGATTATATCTACATCGCGCCTCGTCCACAAAATTATGAAATGTTTTTTGCCGATCATTTTTCATTGAATCCACAGATTCTTGAAAAAATAGTAAGAATCGGCTTTAAATCTGGTTTGCAGGTTTTAAGAGAGCACCTTTAAGCTCAGCCTAGCCCAAGCTTAATTCAATCATGCTAAATAGCGGGCCCGATGTTAGGCCCAGAACAACTATCAAAATGGCCGAAACGACAACCATACAAGTGGTCGCGAAGCTCCCCGACTCAGAAGTATTGCAAGAGCCGTCGCGCATATACATCATCACGATTGGGCGCAAATAGTAGTAGGCACCCAGCACAGAGTTGATCACGCCCCAAAGCACTAACCACAATAGGCCCTCATTAACTGCGGCGCTGAACAAATACAGCTTTCCAAAAAATCCAAGCGCTGGCGGCAGCCCCGCAAGAGAAAGCAGAAAAATACTTAAACACAAAGCCAGCCCCGGTTTTTGCTTGGCCAAACCTGCCAACTCATCGATTTGAACAAAGTTATTTTCATTTTTTTCAATCATGCTCAGCACAGCAAAAGCACCCATTGTCATTAAAGAGTAGGTTAACAAATAAAACACCACGCCTGCTGCAGCAAAAGCCGAGCTCTGGCTGATGCCTACTGCGATAACTCCGATAAGTACATAGCCTGAATGTGCAATTGAAGAGTAGGCCAGCGTTCTTTTAAAATTATTCTGAACAAGGGCTGCCACATTGCCCACCGTCATGGTTATGACCGCAAGCCATTGTAAAATAGAAAATAAATTTTCTGATCCGATGAGGCCTTTTGATGCGATAATTCTTAAAAACGCCGCAAAAGATGCAGTCTTGATCGCCGTTGCCATAAACGAAGTTACTGGCGTAGCTGCCCCTTGATACACATCGGGTGTCCACGCGTGAAAGGGCGCAATCGAAACTTTAAAACAAAAACCGAGCACAACAAATAAAAATCCAAATAAAAATAAATGGTTGCTGTTTTTTAATAATACTTCAGCGTTTTTCATTAAATCTAGGGTGCTGACCGTGCCCGTGCTGCCATAAATAAACGAAACTCCATAAAGAAAAATGGCCGAAGCAAACGAGCCCAGAACAAAATACTTGATGGCCGCTTCTTTTGATATTTTTTGTTCATGTGACATCGCGATCATTAAGTATAAAGACAAAGACATCAATTCAAGTCCAATAAAAACCGTAATTAAATTAACGGCAGAAATCAAAACCAGGGCGCCTAACAAAGAATTCATTGTTAAAAAAATAAGTTCTGAAAACTGTGGACCGCGTGTTGATGGGTTTTCAAACATCATAATCATCGCGCCAGCGCCAATAGTAACTGTGATCAGGCCCATCCACATTGTTAAACCATCAAATATTAATTGACCATTAAAGGCTGTTGGCACCCCGGCTTCAGAAGAGCCGCTCCCGCTAAAAATAATTAATAGTGTGGCTGTCAGCGCTAGACCAATAAGCGCTTCCATAAGAGTGGCCACCGGTTGTTGTTCTTTATTTCCTCGCAGAACCTTAATTGTCAGCGGAAGAAGACTGAATAAAAACAATATAATCATCGGAGAAACTAACAAAATGTCTGTAAGTCCTACGCTCACACCACTTACTGCGCTGGTAATACTGCTAACTAGATTCATTTTTATTTCTCCAAACTTTTCATTGAAGTCGAAACAACTGCCAACGAATAGTTGTGCTTATTTTTAATTAAATGATCAATGCTCGTCGTAGAAAAACTCATAAAATGGCCCGGAAACAGCCCCATCCAAAAAATCATTATCAGCATCGGCGCTAAAACCGCAAGTTCACGAATATTTAAATCCTGTAGCGGGTGGGCCCGAACCAGCTCACCTTTAGGTCCAAAGAAAACTTTTTTTACCATCCATAACATATATGCTGCGCCCAAAACCACGCCACTAACCGAAATGGCCGCAACAGCCGGAGCATACTGATAGGCCCCAAGTAAAATCAAAAATTCACCGATAAAACCATTTGTCAATGGAACCGCTATTGAAGACATCGTTACTATTATAAAGGCGATTGTATACAAAGGCAGGGCGCTGGCAAGGCCTCCATACTTAGATATTTCTCTTGAGTGAGTTCTTTCGTAAAGCATGCCGATCAGAATGAAGAGCGCGCCTGTTGAAATACCATGATTGAGCATTTGATAAAGAGCGCCATTTAGCCCATAGGCATTCATCGTAAAAAGACCCACGACAATATAGCCCATATGTGAAACTGAAGAATAGGCCACCAGTTTTTTAACATCTGGCTGAACCATGGCCACCAAGGCTCCGTAAACTATTCCAATAATTCCGGCGGCTATGAATACCCAGGCATAGTGCTCCGTCGCATCTGGAAATAAAGGAATCACCCAGCGCAAAAAGCCATAGGTTCCCATTTTGAGCATGACCCCTGCTAGAATAACAGAGCCTGGTGTTGGCGCCTCAACGTGCGCATCTGGTAGCCACGTATGCAGCGGAAACATCGGAACTTTAATAGCAAATGCTAGTGCAAAGGCAAAAAACAACAGCGTCTGCGTTGTAAAAAAATCACCCGCAATAAATGGAATTTTAAGTTTATAGAAATCAAGCAGGCTGGCGCTCATCGCGCCGCCGGTTACTTCTGGCGTAAGGTTTATCATAAAAATAATTGCAAGCAGCATGAGTAAAGAGCCCGCCATGGTGTAAATAAAAAATTTAATTGTCGCATAGATTTTTCGACTTCCACCCCAAATTCCGATAATAAAATACATCGGCACCAGTGAAAGCTCCCAAAACACATAAAAAAGAATTGCATCCATGGCTAAGAAAGAGCCCAACATAGCAGTTTGCAATATAAACAGAGCCGCATGAAATCCTTTTATTTTTTCATCGATTGATTTCCATGACGCCAAAATTACGATTGGGGTTAAAAATGTTGTTAACATCACCAGCATTAAAGAAACGCCGTCTATACCTAAAAAATAAGACACTCCAAATCGCTCAATCCACGTGGTTTTTTCAGCCATCTGTAGTGCGGCGGAGCTGGGGTCGAATCTTTGCAACAACACGAGTGAAACCAAAAATTCAATCAGCGAAAAACCCAGGGCCAGATGGCGAACCGAGCTCTTTTGTGGCCAAAGCACAATCATTACAGAAAACAAAACTGGTAAAAATATTAAAACCGACAAAAGCATGCTTACCCCACCAACATATATGAAAGCGCAACAACAACACCAATCACGACATACATTGCATACTGTTGCATATTTCCATTTTGTAATGACCGAACAATAAACCCACCGCCACGAACTATTTCTGTAATTTTATAGGTCGCCTTATCAACAACATTAACATCTACATATTGCCAAAGATTGTAGCTTGCCTGAAGTAGTGGATTAATAATTCCCGCAAAGTAGGCCTCATCAACAAAATATTTATTATCAACCGCTTTATAGACTGGGCCCGCGGCCTGCGCAATTTTAGCTGCGACACCTTCTTTTTTAACATAGATAATATAGGCTGCCACAGCAGAAATCGCCGCAAGCGTTACTGAAGACCCCATTAAAATCCACTCTTCTGTTGCAGAATGCGCTGTCATCGTAGCGCTTGGCAGCTTAGTAATTAACGGCGCGAGCCACGACTCCCAGTAATTTGGAACGTGACCAAGAAACTCGCCAATAACATGTGGAATCCCAACCCAGCCGCCAACTACTGAAAGCAGACCTAAAACCATCAATGGAATTGTCATTACAAACGGACTTTCATGAGGATGAATTTTTTTATCTACACGCGATTTTCCCCAAAATGTAAGGGCCAGTAATCGTGTCATATAAAAGGCCGTTAGCATCGCCCCAATAACTCCCGCTGCCCACAACAACATATGACCACGAGGAGACGAATACGCCTGCCAAAGAATTTCATCTTTAGAGAAAAACCCTGCAAATGGAGGCATTCCAATAATTGCAAGCCATCCTAAAACAAAAGTAAGATGTGTAATTGGTAAGTATTTTTTTAGCCCGCCCATTTTTTGAATATCTTGTTCTTCATGCACAGCATGAATCACGGAGCCCGCCCCTAAAAACATGAGCGCTTTAAAAAATGCATGCGTCATCAAATGAAACATTCCGGCACCAAAGGCGCCAACGCCCACAGCTAAAAACATATAGCCCAGCTGTGAAACCGTAGAGTAAGCCAACACTTTTTTAATATCTGTCTGAGTTAAACCAATAGTTGCGGCCAGCAGCGCCGTTGCTGCACCGACAATAGCTACCACCATCATGGTATTTGGAGCCATAACAAAAAGCGGATTCAATCGAACAATCATATAAACACCGGCGGTTACCATCGTCGCCGCGTGGATCAATGCGGATACCGGAGTTGGGCCCGCCATGGCATCGGGCAGCCAAACATAAAGCGGAATTTGCGCAGACTTTCCGGTCGCCCCAATAAACAACATCAATGTTGCTAGGCCAACAGTCCCTAGCCAACCCGCCTCAAGCGCCGCTGGTGCCAAGGCATTCAGCTCATGTAGATTCACAGTTCCAAATGTTGTAAACAAAATAAATATGCCAATCAAAAACGCCGCATCACCAATACGATTAGTAATAAAGGCCTTCATCCCTGCCGCGGCCTTCGCGGAATCGCTAAACCAGAAACCAATCAATAAATAACTGCAAAGGCCTACGCCCTCCCAGCCCACAAACATCGTAAGCAAAGAGTCCCCAAGAACTAAAATCAACATGTTAAAAAGAAAGAAGTTTAAATATGAAAAGTATTTTGTTACACCCTTGTCGTGATGCATGTATCCAATTGAAAACAGATGTATCAATGCGCCCACACCAGTAATTATTAAAATCATAATCGAGCTAATCTGATCTACGACAAAACCAGCATTAACTTTAAAGTTGCCAATCGCAATCCATTCAAAAAAGCTAACAGTAAGTCGCCTTTGCTCCGCCGGTAAACCCAAAAGCTCAACAAACAGCATCACAGCACAGGCAAAAGAAACCGCCACAGCTCCAGTCGCAATACTGCCCGCCAACAAATAGTTTGCGCTTCTAAAACGAATCCCGTTTATAATAAATCCAACCAGTGGGCTCAACAATAAAATTGCAATCAATACTTGATGACTCATCACTATTCCTATCCCTTCAGGTGCTCAAAGAAACGAATATTAACTTCTTTAAATCTTTTAAATATGGCAACAGCAAGCGCCAGGCCTACGGCTGCCTCTGCGGCCGCGATTGTCATGACAAAAAATACCATGACCTGGCCATCAACTTTTCCAAAGTAGTGAGAAAACGTAACAAAGCTAATATTCACCGCATTCAGCATCAACTCAATTGACATAAATAAAACAATTATATTTCTTCGCACCAACACTCCGGCCATTCCAATAGAAAACAGCACCGCCGAAAGAATTAAATAGTGATTCGCCGTAATCTCTGTAAAAATATTAGTTTCGATCATGAGTTCCCCCCTTGCTTCTTGAAAGAGCCACGGTGCCAACCGCAATAACTAGCAACAACACCCCGAGCAACTCAAAACTAAACACATGATTAAAAAACAAGTTCTCTGCTAACGGCTTAATGGCCCCGACAGCCGTAGAGGCCGTGGACGCGAGAGAGCCCTTCGCGCCCAGCGCTTGGTTTGCGATCAGAGCCTTTGCAAACGCACCAACAATTAAGCCCGAAAGAATTCCTACTGACCCAATTTTTAGTGCCCCTCTGATGCGACCTCGACTGAACGCCTGAATTTCGTTTTTTAAATCAAACAGCATCAAAACCATAACAAACAGAACCATCACGGCGCCGGCATATACAATCAACTGAACACCCGCTAGAAAATACGCCTGTAATGTCACAAAAATTGCCGCCACACTAACCATCGTGAGCACAAGGCCCAAAGCGCTGTGAATCGGATTTGTCATTAACACCACGCCCAGCGCTCCTGCAATAATTGCAAAGGCCAAAAACCAAAATAAAAATGTGTCTGCCGTCATCGTTACTCCCAAAAAAAATTACTATAAATTAAAATATAAAGTAGGACCCCGCAAAAATAAGCGTCGCGGTTAACATCGCATTTGCAAGCGCCCAAGGCAGCATCGTCTTCCAACCAATATCCATCAATTGGTCATATCTAAATCGCGGAAGAGTCCACCGAACCCAGATAAATATCCACAAAAAGATCGCAAACTTAAGATTATAAGAAAGAAAGTGCACGACCGTATTTAAAATATTCGCGAGCAATTCTGAGCCCACTAGGCCATAAAGCCACTCGTAAACCTGCTGTGGTGTAAAATTCCAAATACTATATCCACCAAAAAAGAAAGTTGCCATCAAGCCTGAGGCAATCATCATGTGCCCGTATTCTCCGATAAAGAACATCAGCATTTTAAAGCCACCATACTCAGTATGAAAGCCCGCAACAAGTTCGGCCTCGCCCTCGGCCAAATCAAACGGCAAGCGGTTGGACTCCGCAAACGTGGCTGCAAAAAACAATATCATCCCAATCGGTTGATAAAAAATTCCCCAATTCGGAAGATAAGCAGACGACACCGTGTAGCCAAACATCGAAAAACTAAGCGCTCCGTGTTGCGCGTTTATCATATCCGTCAGATTAAAGGTTCCATAAATTAAGATAACGCCCACTATTGAAAGCCCAAGCGCCAGCTCATAAGAAATAATCTGCGCCGATGCACGCATCGCACCCATCAATGAATACTTGCTGCCCGAGCCCCAGCCCGCCATCAAAATGGTGTACGCGGCTAGCGAAGAAACTCCCAAAACAAAAACAATGCCGACATTAACTTCAAAACCTTGAATTAAAAATGTCGCCCCTTCAAGCTTAAGCGGGACCGACATCGGTATGGCCATATAAGCAATAGCTGCTGGTATCAGAGCGAAGACCGGCGCAGCATAAAACATAAAGCGGCTACCTTTTTCAGGAACAAAGTCTTCTTTTGTTAAAAACTTAACCGCGTCGGCCAGCAGCTGCACCAGTCCAAGCGGCCCAACACGATTTGGGCCAAAGCGATTTTGAATAAATGCAGAGCCGCGACGCTCTAACCAAACCAATATTGGCACAGCCTGAACCATCATCAAAAAAACTAACACTGTTTTAATTAAGTTAACTGTAATTTCAAAACCTGTAGTGCCCATCGATGTCATAAACTAATCCCACTCCAAAGCTTTTGATTTGATCTCCCACCAAAGGCCAAAAATAAAAATCGCTAAAAATATAAACATTGAAACAAATACAAAGGGGCCCGCGCCGCTGACAATAAAGTTTTTGAAATTGGCTGCCCACGGATACATAAAGATTATTTCAATATCAAAAAGAATAAACAAAATTGCCGTTAGATAAAACTTAATAGATATTTTTGTGTCTTTTTTTTCCTCAACCGGAATACCACACTCATAAATATCAAATTTTGCCTGACTTGTTTTTTTTGCAGTGCCGCCGGTTAGGCGCGCGAGGCGTATTAAAATATACCCAAACACGCTGATAAAAACCGTAATAAATATAACTCCACCAAGCGGCATGGTTCCTCCTACAGCAGAAAGCTCCGCCGCAAAAATTTTTTTGCGCAAGAACTCTCATTTCATTTAGTTATACAAAACAAAACTATAAACAGCTAAGCTGTAAAAACCAATAAAAACCTTAACGTCGCAAGGCCCTGCTAGTGGCCTAAGAATAGAACCGAATCATAATAGGATGATAAACGCTAAAACTATGACAAATGCATGGCAAACCACCAACACACGATTAGAAAGTTTTTTGCTTCGTGGCCTGCAAAAAAACAAAAAACAGTTCAACATTCTTGGTGCCTCTGCTGGCCCATCGGCCTCTTATTTTTTGTCTCAATCTTTGTCTAAAGAATTTAGCGACTTGCCGCGCCTGGTTATTGTTTCTAGTTTGGAGCGGGCCTTTTCCTTTCAACAAGAGCTTGCTTTTTTTTCTCCATTTTTAAGCACCCACGTCTTGCGGGGATGGGATGTTTCGCCCTATTCCGGACTCACACCATCTCCAGAAATCCGAACCTCAAGATCAAGGTTCCTTTATTGGGCCTCACAAGCGCAAAAAAATGTCATTTTTATTGCTCCTATTGAGGCCTTGCTACAACTTTCCGCGCCGTTTTTATCCTTTAATAGTCGCTGTAAGTTGTGGCGCGTCGGCGATTTGCTTCCGGCAAATTTAGCTGGCCACCTAAACTCTTTGGGTTATCAGGCCACGCCCGTTGTTGAGGACGCCGGACAATACAGCCTTCGTGGCTGTATCATTGATATTTTTTCTCCGGCTGAAAATATGCCCGTACGCCTTGAGCTTTTTGGAGATCAAATCGAGTCGCTCCGTTATTTTTCAACTTCCGATCAACGAAGCTTAGAAGAAACAACTGCCTTGCATTTGTTGCCGATTTACGAATTTGTGCTAACCGATGAGAACATCGAATTAATTATTAAAAAACTTCGCTCTGAGTTTAAGAGCAGAGCGCTAACTCCAACCGATGCCGATGAGGCTATACGTTCCATTTCTTTAAAAAATTATTTTGCCGGATGCGAATCGCTGCTTCCGTATTGTTATGAAAAGCTTTCTACAGTCCTTGATTATTTTAATTCAGAGCTGAATCTGTTTTTTTTAGACAAAGCCGAAATTTTGCGTGTCGCCGATCAGTTTGAACAAGATATGCTTAGCGACCACAAAGACGCCTACAA
Source organism: Bdellovibrionota bacterium (assembly GCA_038042235.1). Taxonomy (GTDB): domain Bacteria; phylum Bdellovibrionota; class Bdellovibrionia; order Bdellovibrionales; family Bdellovibrionaceae; genus Pseudobdellovibrio. The sequence goes on from JBBTEQ010000077.1 coordinate 11,197, forward strand.
CAATACCTCCGTACTGCTGGCTCAGCCGCCCGCCGCTCTCGTCACAAAATACGAGGAGCTTTTGTGGCCAACCGACTCTCGGTTTTATAATTTTTCTAATTTAGCTTTTTTAGAAGATGAAAGCTCCGTGGAACAGCGTATCGAATACCCTTCGCTGCCATTAAATGAATTTTCTTATTTATCGCGCGCGCTCGCTCCAGCCTCAGACGCCTGGATCGGCGCCGCCAAGCCAAAGCTCGAAGCCTGGCGGGCGGCCGATTATAAAATCTTTATCTCCGTAAAAAATCAAACTCAAATAGATCGCCTCAGAGCTTTGCTACAAAAAATGGAGTTTACTTTTAATGTCGCGGCCGCAAACGACTATCTTTGGGAAGACTGGCTTCATAACACTCAAACCATAACGCTTGTGCCTCGGCCATTTTCAGAAACCTGTTTGTTGTCTGAAGAAAAAATTATTTTTTTGCGCAGCGATGATTTTTTTGGAAAGAAGCACGGCTCTGAAAAAACCCTCGAAAAAAATTCAACAAAAGGCGCCTATGAAGAGTTTTCGGCAAAGGCCCGAAGCCTCGCCTTTGGGGATTTAAAGCCCAGCGATCTAATTGTACACGTCAAACATGGCATTGGCGTTTATGAAGGATTAAAAATCATGAACGTCGGCGGTGCCGAAGCTGAGTTTATTCAAATTGCCTATAAAGACAAAGATCGACTTTACATTCCCGTTTACCGCGTGGGCCAGTTGCAAAAATTTTCTGGAGCCACACAAACAAGCGTTCTAGATAAGCTTGGCGGCACCGGTTGGGAAAAAACCAAAATCAAGGTGCGGGCCCATCTTCACGACATAGCCGCTGAGCTTTTACAGCTTTATGCCAAGCGCAGCGAAATCACCCGAAAGCCTCTGCCCATTGATGAGATTACTTACAATCAATTTGAAAAAGGCTTTCCATACGACGAAACCGATGATCAGCTTAAGGCGATTTCAGATATTCAAAAAGATTTTCTTAGTAATAAACCAATGGATCGCCTTATCTGTGGAGATGTCGGTTTTGGTAAAACTGAAGTTTCAATGCGTGCCGCCTTTCAGGCGGTGCAAAACAAAAAACAAGTTGCCGTATTGGCGCCAACAACTGTTTTAACCTTTCAACATCTTGAAACATTTAAAAAAAGATTTTCTGCTTCAACCAAAGCTTACCCGAGCAACTTAACCGATTCTGTAGCCCCCGAAGCCGCTGTTGAAATCCGTTCTTTAAACCGCTTTGTTTCTGCTGCCGAACAAAAGAAAACCTTGGCGGATCTAAAAGAAGGGCGAGTCGATATAGTTATCGGCACCCACAGGCTTTTAAGTAAAGATGTTGTGTTTAAAGATCTGGGTTTATTAATTGTTGATGAGGAACAAAAGTTCGGCGTTGCCCACAAGGAAAAAATAAAGAAATTTAAAACTGAGGTGGATACTTTAACTTTATCAGCCACGCCCATTCCTAGAACTTTAAATATGAGTTTCACCGGCATGCGTGATTTATCAATTATCAATACCGCGCCAGTTGACCGGCTGCCTACGCGAACCTTTATTTCAAAGTTCGATCCAGAATTGATCCGCAAAGGAATACGTTCTGAAATTGCCCGTGGCGGACAGGTTTATTTTATTCACAATCGCGTGCAAAGTATTTACGGTTTGGCAGACGAACTTCGTCAGTTCGTACCCGAAGCACGAATGCGAGTGGCACACGGACAAATGAACGAAGACGAGCTTGAGTCTGCAATGCTGGCATTTTTTCATCACGAAATCGATGTCTTAATTTGCACAGCCATCGTTGAGTCCGGCATGGACGTGCCGCGCGCCAATACCATGTTTATTGATCAAGCTCACATGTTCGGACTGTCGCAACTTTATCAATTGCGCGGACGCGTAGGACGCAGCAAGGCGCGCGCCTTTTGTTATTTGCTTTTACCAAAAGGCAAAAAACTAGAAAAAGATGCAGAAGAGCGCCTAAAGGTTATTCAGGAAAACACCGCGCTTGGCTCAGGAATTCGCATCGCCCAATATGACCTCGAGCTTCGCGGCGCTGGAAATATTTTAGGAGACGATCAGTCCGGTCATGTAAATTCCGTCGGCTATGAACTTTATATGGATTTGCTGAATGAAGCTTTGGCGGATGCCAAGGGCTCGCCCTTGGCCGATAGAGATTTAGATCCGGAAATTAATCTAAAAGTTCCCGCACTAATTCCTGATTCCTATATTTCAGATATCCGCATTCGTTTAAGTTATTACAAAGCCCTTTCAGAAATTTCATCACAAGAAGAGCTGGATCGCATCGAAGATGAACTTAAAGATCAATTCGGCCCAATACCCGAACCGGTTATTAACCTTATGGGCCTGATGCTAATCCGAAAACAATGTAAAGACCTTGGGGTGCGCGATATCAGCGCTGGCCTTAAAAATATCTCTTTGATTTTTACAGAAAAAACTCGCTTAAAGCCAGAAACCGCAATTCAATTGGCATTTCGCGAAAATAAAAAATATTCTATTACTCCCGATCAGCGCCTTAATATCCGCATGAATAACATTACGTGGTCAAATGTATATGAAGAACTAAATTATCTGCTGTGCTTGGTATAGGTCGATGGCCTTTAATTATACGTTTCGAGCTGTTCCAGCATTTTCTTTTCGTTTGTATTAATTGTCGGGCTACGAGATATGCTCTCTTGCTGGGCCTTAAAGACCACCGCTTTCTCGCGGCTAGCTTTAGCATTTTTAATTATCTCTTTTGCGTAAACTACCCCTGCTTTTTTAAGGCGGGTGCCCCCATCTTTACACTCGCCAATAAGAAAACTGTGGCCAAGCTGTGCCCCCATCTCTTTTTCTACTGGTCTGTTTTTAGAGTCTACAATTTCTTTAATTTGTCCACTGCCATCGTAGCTGATATAAAATACTACGCGCCCGGAGCTTTCCAGTTTTCCTTCGACAAGTTTATATTCTTCTTTAACAACTTCTCTTGGCATTAATCTCGGAAGCGCCCCCGGCGTTGCAACCTCTATACATTTTATCTCGCGAATATCAGCATACTCTGTTAAAAACAGATGAGGAAAGCTGTGTTTCTTAACCTTTTTGCTTATTTTATTATACACGGCACCTCCTAAGTTTGTTGGGGTGCAGGCCATCGGGCCACAGCCGTTCTCGATAAACTCCCAGGCTTCGCTCACTATCAGTATTCCGCCCGCAATAACTGCAAAAGCCCAAATCGCTGGCCCACCAACAGCCTGCGCCTTTGGTAAAATCAAATCAAACTTTGAAAATTTTTCTTTTTTAGAAAGTATTTTAAAAATCTCATCATAAAATATATCGATGTCTTCTATTTTTTCTAGCCTGAGCCGCTCACTATTGATCCAAACGGACCCATCTGTTTTTTTTATCTCGAGTGTCATTTTGTTTTTAAACCTAAACTGCAGACGATTGTCTTTTTTGATAAGTTCAAACGGCATAGGTTTTTCATCATAGGCACCTACTTTTAACGCCGTTTTTAAAAGAAACTTTTGTGCATGGTTCGTAAGGTTAGACTGTATAATAAGCTCTGCCATTGTCGCCGTGCGAGTATATCTTTTCTCTATCAACTCCGCCGCCTGATCAAAGTTTGGCGTGTCGTTTGTCCTATTTTTTTGTTTTGTAGCGAAGGCCGGATTTAACCCTAAAAAGGTAACAACTAAGGCCACAAAATAATTATTTACGATTTTTAAAAGCTTTCCCAGCTTAAAACTCCATCTTCAAACCAAGCCCAACTTCATTGCTGGAAAACAGGTTGGGATCGCCTTCAACGCCGAGGGTTGAGGGGTCAATCGCATTTTGTGACGCCTGATGAGTCGCATAGTAAAAATCTATATAGGTGTTCTCTAGGCCTGAAGACCTTAATCGGTCTGTCTTGGCATTTTTATCAAAAGAGTTTTCAATCCAATCTAGTTGGAATAATAGCCCAAATTTATAGTTAAGTGCGGGCCCAGTGCTGTCGCTTAAGCTTTCCTGCGTACCCGTTTTGGTTTCTGTGATGCTAAACAAGTGCAGCCCTGCTTGAGCATAAGGCGCCACCCAAGGTTCTTCAAAAAATGCGTCCAGCGCTGCATTGACTGAAATCCCCTGGCGACTAATTTGAATTTGTCTGTCAGCACCCAAAAAACTGCCATTTATCGACCCGCTGGAGTAGGCAACAAGCCCTGCAAAAGACATCGCGCCCAGATTATATTTATAACCTAACTCAAGGCCAACAAGGCTAATCGCCTCTGCACCAACAATCTCATCAAAATAAGAATCTTTAAAGAGCGACCTGTAGTCTGCCGCATAAAAATCTTCTCGACTGATAGAAAATAGCGCCCCATGGCGGCCTCTTCTTTTTTTATAACTTTGAGTTGGATCTCCCTGTGTTTCTACCACCACATGACCAGACTCCAAAGCTTCGTTGTCCGACTGAATCGGTGCAGCCCCGACAGAAAGCATCTCTTGCTCGAGGTCTTCCGCTTGCGCAAGCACTGTAAATAAAAAAATAAAAAGAACTATTTGAATTGTTCTTAGAGGTCTAAGTATCATCACTGTTTAATAATACTTTTATTCTCTGTCTATGACACTAAGCCTTAGTCTAGATTGTTAAAGTCCTTAGTGCTGAACCAGACGAATGGCTGCGCGGGCTTTAGCTGCATCGTTCATAGTATTTTTAAAGTCTTCATCGGCTAAAATCTCAGTCCCTAGTTTTTTTTCTGCGGCTGCTACTTCTGCATAAGCTGTATCAACAACAACCTCTTCTGGCAGCTGCATAAACTCCGCCAAAACATTAACTCGACCCGGAGCCACTTCGCAATAGCCCCCGCTTAAAACAGCTCTATACGTTTTATCGATACCTTTAAGTTTGTACATTAAAACTCCAGCTCCCAAGGTCGTAATCAACGGCGCGTGTCCTGGCAAAACCGTCATTTCTCCAGAATAAGCCGGCACCGTCACCTCTGTGATCTCTTGATCAAAAACCGCTTTTTTTTCTGGAGTTAAGACATTCAGTTTAAACATTTTTTACCCTTATGCTTGAAGTTTTCTAGCTTTTTCAATGGCGTCTTCAATTGTTCCTACAAGGTAAAACGCTTGCTCTGGTAGCGCATCATGTTTTCCTTCAAGAATTTCTTTAAAGCCTCTAATGGTATCTTTAATGTCGACATACTTACCGCTTAAGCCGGTAAACTGTTCAGCAACAAAGAAAGGCTGAGATAAAAATCTTTGTATTCTTCTTGAGCGCGCCACAACTAATTTATCATCTTCAGATAACTCATCCATACCCAAAATCGCAATAATATCCTGTAATTCTTTATAGCGTTGCAAAATAATCTGAACACCACGCGCGGTGTTGTAATGCTCGTCGCCCACAACCTGCGGATCTAAAATTCGAGAGGTTGAGGTTAATGGATGAACCGCTGGAAAAATTCCCATCGCTGCAATGTCGCGATCTAAGTTGGTTGTTGCATCCAAGTGAGTAAATGTAGTTGCCGGAGCTGGATCTGTATAGTCATCCGCCGGAACATAAACGGCTTGCACCGATGTAATTGATCCCTGCTTAGTTGATGTAATACGCTCTTGCATGACGCCCATTTCCGTCGCCAATGTTGGCTGATAACCAACCGCTGAAGGAATACGCCCAAGTAACGCCGAAACTTCTGCGCCCGCTTGAGTAAATCTGAAAATATTATCGACAAAGAAAAGAACGTCCTGTTTTTCAACATCACGGAAGTATTCTGCAACTGTTAATCCTGTTAAAGCCACACGCGCACGCGCCCCTGGAGGCTCATTCATCTGGCCAAACACAAGCGCTGTTTTTGCAATAACTCCTGAGTCTTTCATTTCGTGCCACAAATCATTTCCTTCGCGGGTTCTTTCGCCCACGCCAGCAAATACAGAAAAACCC
>JBBTEQ010000078.1:0-8210 GCA_038042235.1 Bdellovibrionota bacterium
CGTGCTTCAGCCAACTTTCAAACAGCACCAGTTCACCAGCTTTTGGCTCGAGCGAATAAAAACGTAAATTTACTTTTTTTGCATGTTCTTTAGTGGCTGGCGTGTTCATAAAAAGCCCCAAACGAGGGTCCTCGAACTTAATGGAACTGGCTTTAGGCGGAACCTCTACATAAAAGGTTCCACTGATAACAGAAAGCGGGTGAATATGAGAAGCGTGCAGGGCTCCCTCTGGCATAATATTGACCCAGATTGAATTCATTTTAAGGTCGCTTTTTTTAATATTAAAATCGAGTGTTTTTGCGAATTTATTGACGTGGGGGTTGATATATTTTTCGAGGTCCGCAAAGCTTGAAGAAAGCTTGTTGAGTTGATCCCATGAACCATAAGATGAATAGCCATTAACGTAGTTTTTTTCAGACCATTTTTGGCCCAGAATATCAGCTTTTAGAATCTTAAAAATTTCACTTTTAAGATCTTTTAGGTCTGATTTATTGAGTTCTTTTATTTTGGACTGATAAATTTGTGTTACAAATAATTGATGCATATAAGGAATTTACTGTATTACAGTGAATCCTAATGAACAAATACTTTTTAGCGTGTTTATTGATCTTGTTTGCTGTTGTACTTAATGTGCAGAGTGCACAGAATAAGCCAAATGCTTTAAAAAATACTCCACAAAATATTTCGGTGCGAATGTTCACAAGTGGGGATTTTGTCGGTGAATTTAATTTTTCCGGGCCTCTAGGAAGCAAGATTCCAGGCAATGCTGCAGAAACAGATTCAGTTTGTCAGTTTTCATCCCTATTTCGTAAAGTGATGTATCGAAATAAAAATTCAGTTGAAGCCTGGCTTACGCTAGAGTGCACGTTCCAAGGGCAAAAAAACACCTACAAAGCTCACAGAATTTACCTTGAACTAAAAGACACAGCTCAAAAAATAAGGCTTCCAATGCTGGATAAAAATCTTAAGAACGTACGACTTGAATTCCAGTATGTAACTATTAAGTAACTGCTATGTAAACGGCAAAGTATATTTATTTGTATCGCAAAGTGTAACAGCTAGTTTTTTCTGTTAAAAAGACACACTCTGAGACTCTAATTTTTACATGAGGAATCTTTATGAATACCACATTTGAGTTGATTGAAAAATACGGTGACCACGAGCAGGTTCTTTTTTGTACGGATAAGAACGTAGGATTAAGGGCGATTATTGCCATTCATAACACTTCCTTGGGGCCAGCATTAGGCGGCACACGAATGTGGAATTACAAAACTGAAGATGAGGCTTTGGTCGATGTTTTGAGATTATCAAAAGGCATGACTTACAAAGCGGCTGCAGCTGGTTTAAATCTTGGCGGTGGTAAAGCCGTCATTATCGGGGATCCAAAAACACAAAAAACCGAAGCGCTCTTTAGAGCTTTCGGGCAATATGTTAACTCTTTGAATGGTAAATATATCACGGCGGAAGATGTGGGTACCGGCGTAAATGATATGGAAAATGTATTTATGGAAACTCAGTGGGTGACCGGAATACCTAAAGATTTCGGTGGATCTGGTGATCCGTCGCCTTACACCGCACATGGTGTGTTAATGGGAATTAAAGCCGCAGCTCACGATAAACTCGGTACAGATTCTTTAAAGGGAATGCGCATTGCCGTGCAAGGCCTTGGTAATGTGGGATCGCATTTAGTTAAATATTTGGTAGAAGAAGGAGCTAAAGTTATTGTCTCTGATATTGATCAGGCCCGAGTTAAATTTCACCATGATGCCTACCATGTAGAAGTAGTAAATCCGGATCAGATTTTAGCTGTAGATTGCGATATCCAGGCTCCTTGTGCCTTAGGTGCAGTTGTAAATGATCAGACTATCGGTAAGTTTAAGTGTAAAGTTATTGCTGGCGGTGCCAATAATCAATTAGCTGAAAGCAGACATGGTGATCAGCTTCGTGAACTCGGTATTTTATATGCTCCGGACTATGTGGTTAATGCCGGTGGACTGATGAATGTATTTGTAGAGCTTGAAGGTTATTCACCTGACAGAGCTTTTGAGAAAACTCGCAAAGTTTATGACAATGTTAAAAAAGTTATTGAAATCGCAAAACGCGATAATATAGGAACCCATACAGCGGCCGATCGTTTAGCTGAAGAAAGAATTAATATGATAGGCCGGTTGAAACAAAAGCATCCGGGGAAATCTAGCCGGTCTTTTACAACTTTAAAAGAAGTCTATAACCGATAATAGTAAATTAAACAGTTAGCTTAATCTGAAAGAGGTAATAAAATGGAGTTTATGAAATTTTTTGAAAAACAATGGAAGTTAGTGTCTGGGGTTTTATTAGTAGGCGTTATTGTGGGCGGCGTATTTGCGCTTTGGTCTACGATGTCTTTACAAAAAGAAAAAGCAGCGCAAGAGAGTTACTTTACTGTTGAAAAAAAATTACTTGATCTTAAGGCCAAACAAGCTGCACCCAAAGAGGCTGGTAAAGATACTACCAAAGACGTGGTGGATTTTTCACAAACTAAAAAGGATCTGGAAAAAGTAATCTCTGATTATCCAAATTCAGTGGCTGCGCAAATGGCGGCCATTCATCTTGCTAAGTTATTAATTAATGATAAAGATTTTGTTGTAGCTTTAGCTACATTACAAAAAGTTGAAAACAAAGGTACAGGCTTAGTGAATACGCTAGTGCAGCAACAGATAGGCCATCTTTTAGTGGACAACAACAAGTGCCAGGAGGCCATTACAATTTGGCAGAAGATTCTTGATCGTAAGCAGGCTGCTTTTATACATAATGAAATTAAAATCCAACAGGCTCTTTGCTATACGAAGTTAAATGATTTTAAAAAGGCTGAAGAAATCCTAACAAATTTGGCCAATCAATCTGTTAATCCAGAAATTGGTGATGCTACAAGTTCCAAAGAAGCTGAGAAATACTTAAGACTTATTCAATTTAAAAAGGCCAGTGGTACATAGTTGATGATTTCAAAAGTGCTTATACTTTGCTGGTTCAGTTCGGTAATTTTGATATTATCGAGTTGTACAATTTTATCAAAATTTAATTCTGACACGAACAGAAAATTTGTAGTGAATTCTTTTTGGGTGCAAGACACTTTAGCCCAGCAAAATGATTATTTTCGAAAAGTAAACCGAATGACGCCAATTATTTATAAAAATTCAATTGTTGTCGGTAATGCCTATGATGGGCTCGTAGCATTTGATCTGACTAGCAAAAATGTAAAATGGCGAACTCCTATTCCATTAGGTGTTGAGGCCAGCAGTGCGGTTATTAATGATCGGCTTTTTGTCGGTTCTAACAGTGGAAAAATGTATTCTGTAAACCTAACGAACGGTGAGATCGTTTGGACTTTTGAATCTAAATCTGAGTTAGTGGCTGAACCCTTGCTGAATGAAGGAATACTGTACTTTGTTTCAGGTAGTCAGTCGCTTTATGCACTTGATGCCAGTAATGGAAAACAGCTTTGGATACATAATCGCCAGGATACGACCAATACAATAACCGTGCGCGGAGGCTCAAAACCCTCGATTTCTAATGGTATCATTTACGCTGGATTTAGTGATGGAGCACTTGTCGCTATTAATGCCGCCACCGGATCTGAGCAATGGGAAATAACTTTGAATCGTAATACAAAGTTTAAAGATATCGATGCCTCACCCATCATAGATGGTGATTATATTTATATAAATAGTTATGACGACAAAATATATTGTTTATCCAAAGCAAAGGGCGAGATCATCTGGACTTCACCCTATGGCGGGATTAGCACACCCTTATTAGTTGAAAACAATATCTATGTGACCTCATCAAAGGGTGATCTTGTGGCCTTGACTAAAAAGGATGGACGTCTTGTTTGGTCTAAAACAACGAAAAGGGGCATTTATATTGAACCCTTACTTTTAGATGACATGATTGTTTCGGGAGAGTCGCAGGGTAAACTTAATTTCTTCAATAAGAAAACCGGTGAAAATCATGGTTCATTTGAGCCCGGACGTGGAGTTTTTTCTAAGCCTGTAGCTTTTAATAATTCGCTCTATTTTATTTCAGGTGAGGGTAATGTCTACGGTCTGAATGCCAGATTTGAAAATAAATCGTCAATTTATTATTTAAAATAAGAACCTAAAAAAGAGAGTGTTGATATGAAAAATATTATATGTATTTTAACCCTAATTTCAGTTTTAACAGCCTGCTCAAGCCATTCCTGTAAAATTGAAGAAAGAACCGATATAGTTATGACCGGCAAAGAAAAAGTTTCTTCCGATAAAAAAGATTTAACTAAGCGCGTATTCGTTTATAAACCAGATGGTTCCAAACAGTGCGAATCAAGTGGCAAAATTGATTTAGCCACTATGAAAAAACAATTGGGAAAAATTGAAGTATTTTCATCTGAAAACAAACATGATGGTATGATGAGAACACAGGTTTGTGGAGCACCCACTGGTTTTAATAATGTTTTTGAAATCAATACCAGTGATATGGATGCGGCCGTTAAGCTGGGCTTTAAAAAATGGCTTAATGATTAAAAAAAGTAGAACAGCCTATCTAATCCATCAGCTTTTGATATAAATAAGTAAACTCTAAAGCTAAAAACTCAGCTAAATCTTTCATATTTGAAGCCCGTCCGTGTCCGCCATCGGTGTTCTCGTTGTATAAAACGGGATGACCTAACTCTTGCATTCGGGCCACCATCTGTCTTGCATGTCCCGGATGTACGCGATCATCCTTAGTACTGGTTAAATAAAATACTTCCGGATATTTTTTATCTTTCTGCAGATTGTGTAGGGGAGAGTAACTGAGCAAATATTTTCTCATTTTGCTGTCATCAGGATCCCCGTATTCTTCCATCCAACTGGCCCCAGCAAGCCAGTGATGATACTCGAGCATATTAGCTAAAGGAACTTCGCTGATAACCGCATTAAACAACTCAGGCCTTTGTGTAAAAGCCACCGAAGTTAAGAGCCCGCCATTTGAACCACCGCGAATTCCAAGATGTTTTGGAGAGGTCAATTTTCGCTTAATGAGATCTTCGGCAATGGCATAAAAATCTTCATAGGCCTTATGGCGATTCTCTCTTAAAGCGGACCGATGCCAGTTAGGTCCGTACTCTCCACCACCACGAATATTAGACAGAACATAGACGCCGCCTTTTTCAAGCCATACCTTACCAGTCGTGCCTAAATAATTAGAAGTCATAGCTAATTCAAAACCACCATAACCATAAAGCAAAGTTGGATTCTTACCGGTCAATTTTATCTTTTTATTTGAAACCACAAAGTAGGGGATTAAGGTGCCATCTTTGCTGTTAACTTTGTACTGCGAGATATTATATTGGTCTGACTTAAATCTAGCCGGAGATTTTAATGCTAGCTTGGCTTTATTCTTTGAAGTTTCATTGAGATAAAAAATTGAAGTCGGAGTTAAGAAATCAGAATAACTTAAATAAACGTGATTTGAATTTTCTTGAGCAGCACTTACACTTTCATTACCTGCAGAACCTGCAAAGCTCACATCTTCTGATGTCCACTTATCTGACTTAAGGCTGTATTTTAAAAGCTGCTTTTTAACATCATTTAAGATCATCACCCAGAGATGATTTTTTGAAAACGTAGAATTCTCGTAAAAACTGACTTCATTTGGCACAAACACAGGTGTAATTTTAGGATTTTTAGCTTCTAACTCACTAGCAGAAAAAGACAGTAAACTACCTGCTGGAAATTTTTCGTTCTTACTTTCAAAAATCTGTTTTGTTATAAATAAGAACTGCCCTTGAAAGAGGCCTTCAAAATTAGCGGTGGCTGGAATTGGAATTTTCATGAGTTTTGAAGTACTTATATCAAATACATAATTAGTGGCTTCAAAAAACGATGTATGCTCACCAATAAATAAGAGTCTTTTTTTATCAATTAGTTTTGAAAAAGCATAGGCCGAAACTGAAGAACGAGCTGTTTTAAAAACTATAGGTGCCGATTTTAACTCAGTACCTCGTTGTAGGACTTTGATCTGTGATGGGTAGCCAGAGGTGGTGAGGGTAGTGGTATTCGCTCCGTCCCCTACTAATAGCGTATTTTCATCAACCCAAGCTATTTGACTCTTTGATTCAGGTATATAAAAACCATCTTTAACAAATTGCTTGGTTTTCAAATTAAACTCTCTCATGGTACTGGCATCTTTACCACCGCGAGATAAGCTCATCATACAAAGAGTGTACTCGGGCTCAAGGCAATTAAAACCCTTGTAAACCCAGTTTTCATTTTCAGACTTAGCTAGAGCGTCTATATCTAAAATGATAGTCCACTTAGGTTTGCCAGAATTTAGCGATTTAATACTGGTTTTACGCAGAATTCCCTTAATGTGAATATCATCTTGCCAAAAATCATAAATCTCATCATTCATGAGATAGAATGCTGGAAGCTTATCTTTGGCCGAAACAATCTTTAAAATTTTATCGTATGCGGGCTGATAACGCTTGTCGGATTTTAGTCTAGCATCTGAGTAGGCATTATTTTTTTTAGCAAAACTAAGAGCCTCAGAACCTTCGACAATTTCTAAGTAATCCAGATGAGAAAGCTTTTGATCTTTTGATGTAGTCATAGTTTGGCAACCCGTAATAAATAGAATCGTAGGTAATAATAGGTGATATTTCATGTTTTAGAGTATCTATTTTAATTGATATAAGTATAGTATTTACTTTGTGTAACATAATATAACTTATCGGGGATTTTTGATGTTGCGAATTATTTTCTAAACCTATCCGCATACTGGCATCTTTGGCAAAGGTCCTCAACTAATTCACCCCGTTCAAACCCAGATTTTATTTTTAATGCGCGTTCAGATTTCATAATATCAGTTAATTTGGATTCATTAATATTTCCCAGCTTAAGAACTGTCTCTTTATCCAAACAACATGGAACCACATCGCCATTTGCATGAATGGCCAGCTGTTTTCGCAGGCCATAACAAGAGCCCGCACTAGACCTAATTTCTTGATTTAAAGCCGGCCAGATAAATTCTGTATCAAAATGGATGTATAGTTTTTCTTGAATTTTCTTTGATTTATTATGTTTTACATCAATAACTTCATTTAAGCTTACATTAAAATACTTATTCAAAATATCAAATACCTGGGCATTTTGATTGTTTTGTTGGTCTGTTTTTTCTAAATTCCATAGTCTTAGATTAATATAATAATTGGCATTTAACTGATTGGCCTGATCACAAAAATTTAAAATAGGACTTATATAGTCTAGTAAGCTCATTTTAGCGGGATTGGCAAAAAATGAGTGCACCGAAAAATTAATCTGTTCTAAAGATCTCCACTTAAGAAGTTTTTCTTGATGTTTTTTGAGTAAGGTAGCGTTAGTAGTCAAAAAAATCTTTAAGTCGAGCTCATCACAGACATCCATAATTTCACTAAATTGTGGATGCGCTAAGGGTTCGCCCATTAAGTGTAAGCAGACTTGTTTGGTTAAAGGTTTTGCCTGAGCTGCAAATTTTTTAAAGTCAGCTACGGACAGAATTTTTTTTTCGCGGATCACTTCAGGGCAAAATGTGCACTGAAGGTTACAGATATTACTTATCTCGATGTAGAGCTTCTCAAACATTATTACAGCTATACATTATTCTTTCAAAACCGGAGTCATTTCGAGCTCGAGAGTTTTACCACCACGAAGTACATTTAATTTTACGGGTTGATTCGGCTTAGCTGATTGTAAAGCATAAACATAATCATAAAGATTTTCGATTCCGGTTTTGTTAAATTCGGTAATGATGTCGCCCGACTTCAGCCCGGCTTTTTCAGCAGGAGAGTTTTTACTAGCACCGGAGATTTTAACTCCTTTAACGCCTTCTTGCGAATAATCCGGAATAGTTCCTAAATAAATTCTAAACGAACGTCCTTCAAGTCTGCTTCCAGAGTTACCCTCAACTTTAACGTATTTAACAACACCCGATTTAACGCTGGTTAGTTTTTCAGTAAAAGATCTCACGATATCAATAACTTTTGTCAGACCGCCATAATTAATAAGGTCCGCCGTATCACGCGGAGAATGATATTCTTCATGATTTCCAGTAAAAAATGAAATCGAGGGAATCTCCGCAAGATAAAATGACATCGCATCTGTTGGAAGATAAGGATCTGTCGTGAGCACTAAAGGCACACCCGAAATAAGACCAACCTCTTCACTTAGTCCAGGCCA
>JBBTEQ010000079.1:0-8933 GCA_038042235.1 Bdellovibrionota bacterium
TACTGCTGTTTGCGTACATCCTGAAGATAACCGCTACAAAAATTTAATCGGTAAAACTGTCACAGTTCCACTGATCAATCGAAAAATTAAAATTATTGCCGATGCCTACGTAGATAAAGAATTCGGCTCTGGCGTCGTTAAAATTACACCTGCCCATGACTTCAACGATTATAAAATCGGAAAATCACATAAACTGGAATTTATAAATATCCTAACAAAGAAGTGTGAACTTAACGAAAATGCTGGCGCCTATCAGGGTTTAAAAGTTATCGAAGCTCGCAAAAAAATTATCGAAGATTTAAAAGCTTTAAACCTATTGATAAAAGAAGAACCTCATATTCATTCTGTCGGACACTGCTCACGCACCGGCGCAGTTGTTGAACCTTATTTATCTGAACAGTGGTTTATGAAAATGGAAAAGCTGGCCGTACCTGCAAAACGAGTGGTTGAATCTGGCACACTTAGATTTGAGCCGGAATCTTGGACTAAGGTTTACTTACATTGGATGAACATCATTGAAGACTGGTGTATTTCACGTCAGCTTTGGTGGGGACACCGAATTCCGGCATGGCACTGTGCTGACTGTGAAAAATTCAGCGTCAGCGAAAGCACGCCTGAAAAATGCTCTCATTGTGAAAGTAAAAATATAAAACAAGAAGAAGATGTCTTAGACACCTGGTTCAGCTCTGCACTTTGGGCCTTTTCAACTATGGGTTGGCCCTCTGAAGATCAAAAATCGATTGAGACGCAAAAAACATTTTACCCTACAAACTATCTGGTTACGGGGCACGATATTATTTTCTTCTGGGTATCTAGAATGATCATGATGGGTCTGGAATTTAAAAAAGATGTGCCCTTTCGCACGGTCTACATACATGGCTTAGTACGCGATAGCCAAGGTCGTAAAATGTCAAAATCTCTGGGTAATTCTATTGATCCAATTGATATGATCGAAAAATACGGGGCTGATGCACTCAGATTTAGTTTTTTAGCACATTTATTTTCTGGAAAAGATTTTAAATTCAATGAGCAACGAGTTGAGGGTTACAGAAATTTTATGAACAAAGTCTGGAATGCCTCTCGATTTGTTTTAACTAATCTACAGGATTTTAAAATCCCTTCAGAACAAATTAAAGCCATGCCTTTAAAAGCTGATCTCTCGGTTTTTGACCAGTGGATTATCGCAAAGCTGAGTGAGGTCGAAAAAACAGTTGGGGAAGCACTTGAATCTGAAAGATTTTCTGACGCGGGCACGGCACTTTATCAATTTATCTGGAATCAATTTTGTGATTGGTATATCGAGTTTACAAAACCCATTATGAGCTCGGCCTCACCACAAGAAAAGCACGCCACACAACTGGTGATGGCGCATGTTCTGAATAGAATCGTCCGCTTACTGCACCCTTTTTGTCCGTTCTTAACTGAAGAAATTTATTCAAACTTACCTATTAAATCTGAGGCCTGTATAACCGACCTCTACCCGACGATTCAAAACGATAAGGATTTTTTAGCTTTTGCTAGTAAAGATGCTGAATTGCAGATCGATATCACAAAAGAAGTGATCACTGCAATTCGTAATATACGTGGTGAAAACCGCATCAGCCCGGCAGTTAAACTCAATGTTCGCCTTGGCATTACTGAGGCCGAAGTTCAGAAGGTTTTAAGTCACAACCGCTCGGCCATAATGACCTTAGGTCGACTTGAATCAATGGAGATCGGTGGTGATGGCGATATGATGAAATGTGCCGTCACTCCAATTGTAGTTGGCGAAGCCCGTGTAAAAGTGATTATACCACTCGAAGGTTTGGTTGATTTCAACGAAGAAATCAAACGCATTCAAAAAACCATCGAAAAACTTGAAAAAGACATCAGCTTATTGACGGGTAAACTCTCTAACGAAAAGTTTGTGCAAAATGCCGATCCCGAGGTTATTGCCACTGATCGTGTTTTATTAACACAGTCAAAAGAACAAGTTATATCTTTAGCTGAGTCCTTAACTCGTTTTCGATAATTGGGTGCTTGCCGAAGTGTCCTCTTTTTAGACAGTCCTATCTTGTTTACAACGCCTATTTAAAAATCAGTTTTTAACGTCTATATTGGCTTTATGACAAATCTAACCACTGTAATCCTGACTGTTCTTGTTCTTGCGCTACCGACCTTCGCCATTGAGTCCGTACTCTGCAATAAGCAACAAATCGATCAGCACTCATTCTCAAACTCACCACAAATTAGATATACCAATGAATTCTCGATAATCACCTGGAATGCGCATAAGCTTAATGATGAGAACTTCATACCCGATCTGATCAGACTCGGCCAGTATTCAGACTTAATTTTAATTCAAGAGTCCATACACAGCGCAAGCCTGCAAAAAACTTTTTCTGAAAAGCTTGATTTTCATTTCAGCTTCAACAAAAGCTTTTGTATTACTGATGAACAAGCCACCGGTGTTATGAATATGTCACGCTATCCGTTAGAAAATAATTTAACTTTAGTATCCCCTGGCACTGAGCCATTTACATTTACGCCAAAAGTTTCTGGATACTCTGCAATTACAGTCCCAGAAATTGGAACAATACATATTATTAATACACATGGTTTAAACTTTAATTTCGGTTCGAAGTTTAAAGAGCAAATTGATCAAATTACAGAATTTATAGCTCAACTACGTGGGCCCGTGATTTGGGCCGGTGACTTCAACACTTGGAGTGATAACCGCAAAAAATATCTCGATAACAGAAACAAAGCTTTAGGAATGACTCAACTTATTCCCACAAATGATTCAAGAGCTTTAAAGCTTGATCATATCTATGTACGCGGTCTTTCGGCTGTAAGCATTGAAGTATTGAATAACATTAACAGTTCTGATCATTATCCGCTAAGAGCCGTCTTCAAAAAGATCGACGCTAATAGAATTATGGACAGCTACAGCTGGATCCCTCTTCTCCCAAATTAAAACAATTAAACGAGTGATCGGCTTTGTTAATACTCACGCTGTGAAGCAGTCCGTTTTTGGTTGAAAAAATCAACTCTTCCGCGTCTGAAAAATAAGCCCGTGACCCTTTTTCTACGGTGGTTAGTTCCCGGCCTTCCGTCAGTGAGGCAATATAAGCTTCATTGGGGTTATTCATTTCATCTGCCGAAAGACTCATGATCTCGGGCATGTTATAAGAATTAATCATGTACATCGAAAGCCTTCTGACAGGAGTCGTATTATCTGGGTAATCGTAATCCACCCGAACTCTTTTACGAACCCCGCCCTGATCAATGAATTCAGTCTGAGACCAGTCATCCATTTGCATAACCATTTCGCCTAAATTTGAGGTTAAATTTGCAAACAAATTTTCAACTGTGGGTTCTGTTTTTTCACCTATACTTTGGGGTGCGGCAAGCGCCAGACATTTAGCCATAGCCTTTAAGTGCATAGAAAACTGCTGCTGAACTTGGTCACTTACCCGAGGCCCTTCAGGAGGAGTTGCTGTCGTCAAAGTATTACCGCTAACATCTGTCGACACCAGCGCAGGTTTTACCGGAACTGCAAGTGAGTTTTTTTGATCAGAAATATTCTCTTCAATTTCATTTTCTTGAGTTTGATCATCCGCATTTTTTTTATCTTTAGAAAATAAAAAGAACATAACTAGTACTGTGGCTGCAATGTATACTAAATATTTACTATTCATGCGGTTACTTAACTAAGCCGATTTCTCTTAATCTCTGGATTAAAAACTCATGGGATGTAATATCAGCGTATTTTGCGCCATCACCGCGACAAGACGCTAAGCAACTCAGCACAGATTCTGGATGAGGATGCATAAAAAACGGCATCGAATAACGTGAATTATTTGTTCCATCTTGTGGATTAATAACTCTGTGTGTAGTTGAGGGAATTACATCATTTGTAATTCGCGCCAGCATATCTCCGGCATCAACAATTAAAGACCCGTAATCACATTCAATATCCAGCCATGTGCCATCACGATCTTTTAATTGCAGACCTGAAGTGGTTGCAGCCGGTAAAATTGTAATAAAATTTATGTCTTCATGTGCAGCGGCACGCACGCAGCGAGGAT
Organism: Bdellovibrionota bacterium; assembly: GCA_038042235.1. Lineage (GTDB taxonomy): Bacteria > Bdellovibrionota > Bdellovibrionia > Bdellovibrionales > Bdellovibrionaceae > Pseudobdellovibrio. Next base: position 4,071 of record JBBTEQ010000079.1, read on the forward strand.
CTACATCTTGTGGAATTGGTGGATAATGCAACAAGCGTAGTATTGAATTACCTTCAACAACTTCTTTAGTGAAAAAATCTTTCTCCACCTGTAGCGGATAAGAAAGCGCCTCCATCATTTGAATACCGGCTAGTTCCAACTGAGAATAAAGTTTTTCAAAGATAGCTCTGAACTCTGGCACAGTATCATCGGGCCAGATATTTTTAGAATAATATTTAGAAAAAGCATGCTCCTGCGGAACCTCACGTCCAATGTGCCAAAATTCTTTTAAATCCATTACTGCTGCGCCTTTAGCATGCTCTGTACCAAACGCCGTGTAGCCGCGCTGGCCGCCACCAAGTTTTGAAATATAAGATTTTTTTTGTGCTTCGGGTAGTTTGAACAGTTTTTCTAAAACCTGGTAAGCTTGTGCTAATAATTCTGTAGAAACATCATGATCTTTTAAAATAATAAAACCATAATCTTTTATTCCATGAAATAGCAATTCAATAAACTTAAGTTTTTCCGCCTCAGAGCCATGTAAATAGGAACCTAAACTCAATATCGGAACTTTTCTTAATGTCGAAGACATTTCAGTAGTAGATGTTGAAGATGTTTGATTTGTCGTTTGCACTGGTTGTTGCATTTATCACCTCACCTGATATTTATCTTGGTATTTATTATCAAATATCAAATGTAATATCAAAGACAATGACGTGATTTTTAGAAGTGAATTCAAAATGGATATCGCCGTCATAGAGCCTGAAAGCATGTTTATTTCGATATGGAGACTCCTGAGACTCAAAACCTTTATAAACTACGGGCCTAGGATCCTGTTTTAGTACATCTGCAATGACTTCTTGAAGCTCAGATTTACCGGACCTTTTAATCCAATTTTGCAAAATTTGCATAGCAGAAGGTGAAAACTCAACTAGAATTTCATTTTTTAGCAGTTCGCTGGCCCAACCTCCACGCGCAAGCGGTAAACTTTCGATGTGCGGCAAATAAGGCTTAACATCCAAAATTGGAGTACCATCGACCAAATCCGCTCCTGCAAAATACAATATGTTATTTTTTATACCCACTAATTCTACCAATGAAAGCCCCAGTGGGTTTGGCCGATGAGGTGACCGAGTTGCAAATACACCAATGGCTTCCCCGTCAAGCCTGGGCGGGTGAACTTTTGCATGAAATTTTTTTGAAGTATTTAAATGAAAAACAAATTGGAGCCAGATGTGAGAATAACCTTCTAAACCCTGCAGCGATAATTCAGGTTGATATTCTGATTCGATCTGCAACTCAGAATAGGCTTTTTTTACCAAACCTGACTGCCTCGGCACACCGAATTTATCCGGATAGCACGATTTTAAAAAACCGATTGGCTTAAAAGTAAATGCCGCCTGGCTCACACAGCGATTTTCTTAAGCCAAGAATTTAAACGAACTACATCTTCTTTTTGCATATTTAAAGGTTTAAAATAGTACATTTCATTTTCGCGACGGCTGAATTTTATTTCTACAATTACATCTTTGGCAAAATTAATCTGAATAATCTGTTTTTCAACATTATCAGGCACAACAGAAAAACTTTTCACGCAAAGTTCTTCACTGGACAAAGTCTTGAGTTCACCCCAGGGTTTAGTACTACCAAAACTGAATAAAATTTTGCGATAGGACTTAAGATTAACTACTTGTTTTTGTGTAAAAATTGAAGGAAGCGTACCTGCTACTGGACTGTCTTTTTTAGGAATTCCAACTGGCGCCTCTGGAGATTTGCCTGCATTAACTTTCCATACTAATTGGTCGATAATAAAAAATAAAAGTGCAGTGTTAAATAAAAATGAAGGCCAGGCCAACGGCCCTTGCCAGGCTTTATTATTTACATTGATAATTTGTATTAAAAGATGAGCTCCGATTAAAACAAGCACATAACGCCAAGCCTTTGTGGACCCGCTTAACATTTTAAGACCAATAATAACACTGCAAACTGCTAACATATAGCTTATTGGATTGCCACTCTTTATAAAGGCCATAAAATTAACTTGTGACCACAATGCTTTGGTTTGATTTTTTAGAATCCACAGGTGCAAAAAAAGATTTAAAAACGGAACTACTATCAGTGCTACTCCGAAAAACCTGATAACTTTTTCACGTTCTAAGAATCGAACGACTTCCATATCAAACTGCTTTTTTATCTTCGTTTTCGTCTTTAAAATTCATTTGCACGATAACGTCTTCAGGGGCGGCCTCGGGTTGAGTAGCGGCAACGACTTTAGATTCAGGATTGAGCACTACTTTGACAGGATTAAAAATATTTTTTTCAGGGGCTGTAGCATAGTCAACCTTAACTTCCGGTCTAGTTTCTGGCTTAGTTTCCTGTTTAGCTTCCTGCTTATTCTCATAGATGCTGCCTTTTATCTGGCGTCGAGATTCAATGGCGTGAGTTGATGCAATGACTAAACAAATGGCTAGGGGATCAAATACGAGTACTAAAGTTAAAATGAGATACTTTACAACCGAATCAATATTCATATCAAACATACGCGCAATATAAATGAGCGGTCCAACTTTTTTCTTCACATCCAGTATTTTTAAATTAGCAGCGGCTAAAGTGGCCGCACCAGCTTCAAACTTTTTATTTAATTCTTTTATCAGGGGTTCAACTTCAGCGCGCATCTTCATTCTGCGACTAACTCGATTTTCAGGAATTTCATCCATCAATTCCGTCAATCGTGCCACCTCTGCTGTTATTGATTTTTGCTGATTTGCAACACTTTCTAATTTAATAGTTTCAGCCTCTAAAACTATTGAGGCCGACTGATAAGACTCAGAAAGAAATCCAAAAATACCCATACTGGTAATAAGACTTAATACCACCACAGAAAAAACAAGATAGCCTCTGTATAGTTTATTTAAGTTGTGCCAGACTTGATGTAAATAAGCGGCTAAAGTAAATTTAGCAAATTCAAGGGCACCTGCCATCACACAAACTGCTAGCACCGCACCCGAAAATAAAGCCCCAAGTCCCATAATAGAAAAATAAGCACCCAGCGATGCAACAGAGGCCGCTGAAATTATTAATCCAATTGTGATCCATGTTGAAATCATATAGTAAGTTATCGTCGTTTTTGCTAATAAACTTAATATTTTTTGAGTGAACTTAGTCCAAAAGTACAAAAAAAAAGGTCTGGCTCAAAAAGCCCAGACCTTCGTATTGAAAAGCTATTTTAACAGCTATAAACTTGTCGGTAATGAAACAGTTTTAGCTTTTAAATCTAAAGGCGTCGTCCATAAAGTATTACTTGAAAAGCTTGCGGCACTAACTGCGGTATTCGTAGTGCAGTTATTCCCCCAAAGCGGGTTGGTTCCAGCGCCTGTTGTACACCAGTTATTTGGATAAGCCGCCAATGCACCTGCAGTTGGCTGCCCTCCCCCTCCACATGAAGCGGGAAAAGTTGAACAGAAATCAGCAAGATCAAAATTGCCAATAGTGGTTAGATTCGTTGTGTTTTCTGTTGAGAGCATCATATAAAGTGCGGCTTTAGTTGATGTGTCATTACCAACAAAATCAGTGTACATTGCAATATCAGATGTCCCAGCAGTAGCCCCGCACGTCAAAGCTGTTGCCCCAGGGGACGTCCATCTTGGAGAATAAAGCATGGCTTTGCCTGTCCATAGACCACTTGCTTTAGTTAATTTAATGTGGGCTTTTGAAGGCTTGCCAACCTCCGTAGTGTCACAAACTTCGTTTCTGAAGAAAACGTCTACAACCCAATCAGCAGCGCTGTTAAATGTTACGACAACCTCAATCTGTTCTGCTTTTGGAGTTTCTGCATTATTGGCGTCAATTTTTAATGTATAGGTTGAGCCACTTATTGATAAATAAGCATACGGATTACCCGCCACTACTGATCTCGCAAGAACTGACCAAACCGATTCCGATGTTTTATTCCAAGTTATTTTACCATCGCTGCTGGTTCCAGTATTGCCATCAGGAATCTGACCCAGAGCCTGGCCAACACTGTTAACGATAGTAGAGACCGCGTCCACAGTCTGCTTACTGATTTGTATATAGGCGCGAATTAAATTCGACTGACAAATTGCAAAATCTGTAACGCCAGCACAAGGGTCGGCCTGAGCCGATACGCCCGAAGCTGTATTAGAGGCCAAAGAAGTCGGTGTTATCCCTGAACTAATCGTCGATAAGTTCGATACAATCGCCGTTGCAATATTCGGCGTGGCTGTCGTCTCTGCTTTTTTCTGACAACTTCCGAACCAAAGCGCTGTTGCTGTAATCATCATAACCGGTACCAAAAATAAAAACTTTTTCATGAAATCTCCTCTTTATTAAGGTATTTTGCTAGCTCGTACTAGCAAGATCAAATACATACTTAAAACAACAATTTATTGACGTATTGCAGTTAGGCTTTGGTCCAGTGAATTAAGTTGCCATTTACGAGCATAGCTTTTAAAACAGGACCAACAACCTAATAGGTTATTTTAAAAGGATTCCCATGAAAAATTTCACTCTGCTTACAGTTCTATTGTTTTTAACAATCAATTCCTTCGCTGCAATCAAAGTAGGATTAGTTCTTGATAAGGGCGGCAAAGACGATAAGTCTTTTAATACCTCGGCCTATGAGGGCGCTATGAAAGCCCAAAAAGAATTAGGCATCGAACTAAAATATGTTGAAGCAACGGACAATAATTCTTTAGAAATTTTACATCGTAATTTCGCACAAAAAAAATATGATTTGGTTATTGGCATTGGTTTCGCACAAGCCGATGTTGTTAAAAAAGTTTCAGCTTTATTTCCACAAACTCAATTTGCCATTGTTGATGGTGAAATCGCCGCCGCCAATGTCCGCGCGCTTTTATTTGAAGA
>JBBTEQ010000080.1:0-33874 GCA_038042235.1 Bdellovibrionota bacterium
AAAATTTAGCTGAACCCATTCTAAATTACTCTCATTATCTTAATACCTATAAATATATCTATCGCAACCCTGTGGAGGCTGGGCTTTGTAAAAAACCCGAAGATTACCCGTATTCATCGCTCTACTATCTGTTGGGAAGAGGGACCCTGCACTGCCAAGTCATTGATCACTTGAATCTGATACAAAACCCACTGCATATATTAAAATGGTTAAATCTAGATATTGACTATAAAATTTCTCAGTTAAAACTTTTGCGCCAAGCCAGTTCTTTTTCTATGTAGTTTTTTAAATTAATTTGTTGAAATTCAAGATCTGCTTCGGACCAGTTGAGCTCTTTTTTAAAAATATCAGAAATTTCAGTTAATAAACTAAGTCCGTGATCAGGATAGGCTAGCATCAACGGCACACGACGTGTGTAAAAATCAACCAAATTTAAACACATCGTCGAATGAATAGCTTGATAAGCTTCAAGTTGCCAATAGGTATGGTTTGTTCCGTATTTTTTAATAATTTCAATGCCTTCAGCGCCGTAACGCTCTGAAAGAAGCTTCTCCATTTCTGTCTGAGCGGACTTTATGGCCTGCTCTACCTGATCTGCGCTGACATATTTATTCAGAGGCTGTGTAGTCTCGCATTTTCTGTAAGATAATCGTTTTTGGCTAGGCCAGGCCGATAGTACACGATCTACAATCTGTTCTGACATCAGCCTATAGGTGGTGTATTTACCTCCGGCCACAAATGAGAAGCCCCTTTTGTCAGATATAATCACATGCTCTCTGCTGGTTTTACCTTCATTACCCGAATCATCTTTAACCAGCGGCCTAACACCAACATAACTACTGAGAATATCTTGATGAGTAATTTGGGCCTTCGGAAAATATTCATTGGTGACTTTTAGTAAATATTCGACATCCTCAAAAGTCGCTTTTACCTCAGATGGATTGCCAGAAAAATCAGTGTCAGTAGTTCCAATGATCGTCATTTCATGGCGCGGAATCGCAAACACTATACGTGTACTTTTTTGTGCCGCCATAACAACGGCGCTTGGCAAAGCTAGACGGCTTTTAGAAATTGTTAAATGAATGCCTTTTGTTGGGCGCAAAATATTTTTCCAATCAAAAACTAGTTTTTCCCCTACCAAATCTGTCCACGGGCCTACGGTACTGGCGATATGCTCGCATTGTATTCTAAAAGCTTCACCCGATAAAAAATCTACAACCTTTAGGGCCTTAACTTGGCCATTCGTGATTTCGGAGGAAATAGCTTTTGTATAATTAACAATACAAGCACCAGCCTCGTTAGCGGACCTTAGCGTTTCATGCACAAGCCTATCATCATCCATATAGGCATCTGAATAAACGCACGCACCTACAAGATCATCACCATGAACTATCGGCAGCCTACTTAAGGTTTGTTTTTTATTTAGTCTTTCATAGCCTTCAGGAGCCCGAAATAAAGAAAGCAGATCATAAAGAAATAATCCAAGACTCATTTTAATAGGTCCAACACGACTATTTTTAAATAAGGGAATCATAAATCTCAAAGGATGCACTAAATGCGGCGCTATTTTAAAAAGTTTAGTACGTTCTGATAGGGCTTCAAAAACCAAGCGGAATTCAAAATTTTCTAAATAACGAATACCCCCATGAATGAGCTTACTTGAGCGCGACGAGGTTCCGCTTGCAAAATCAGCCTCCTCAACCAAGGCAACTTTTAAACCCCTCAACGCTGCATCCCTGGCCACGCCAGCTCCGTTAATACCGCCGCCAATAATCAGCAAATCGAATTTTTCGGTTTTCAATTTTTGTAGATTTTGTTTACGAGTATTAAATGAAAACTCTTTCATGATGTCCTATTTTGTCGTTTTTAAGTAACTGACCGAACGTTCCCATTCAGTAAAGGGGAAATTTTTAGTTAAGCTCTGCTTCTGTACAATGTCTGAAAATAAAACTTTTTGAAAGTGCTTCTCCCGTGACAATCTGTAGGCTATATCCACCAATTCAGTGTAAATTTCAGATGTTGAGGCACTGATGTGCTCGACCCAAAGTGATTGGGTTTGCTTATCCAAAAATAATAAAGCCTGCCCCATAAAAAAACCAACAATTTTTTGTTGTGAATCGAGCGCCAAAAAACTCCAACCTGATTTAAAATAATGCTCTAATGATTCTTTACGGAAAAAAGAATTCCAAACCATGATTTGATTTTCAATTTCATCAATCTCAGCAGAATAGTTTTTTTTATATTCGTAATCGAAAACATTTTCAACATCATCTAACTGCGCAATTCGATAGGAAATTGGATAGCTTATTTCGCCCATTCTTTAATCTGACACGAATTACTTGCCCTAGCCAAGCAATATAGTTCTCGACCATGATCTAGTAGTGGTTTAACTTAACCTATATCAATCTTGTGAAGTATTCTAAACTAATTAATATGAAATATTCTAAGAGTCCTAATGAATTATAAAAACTTTCCCAATGAATATTGGGCCCAAATTGAGTCTACAATAAGCGACCTAAAAAGCAAGAACACCACCCTAGTCGCGGCCTTCGATGCCGATGGTACACTTTGGGATACTGACCTGGGAGAAAATTTTTTTCAGTATCAAATCGACAATAAACATATGCCGCTACCCCAAGATCCCTGGGGTCATTACTATGAAATGAAAAAAATAAATGACGACCCTCGTAATGCCTATGCCTGGCTGGCACAAATAAATTCGGGCCAACGACTAACAGACGTGCAAAACTGGGCGCAAGAGGCCTTTGATGAAATTATGCCGAAACCCATTTTTTCAGAACAAAAAAAATTAATTGACCTTCTGTTGAAGCATTCGGTTCAAACTTATATCGTTACCGCATCTATTAAATGGGCGGTTGAGCCTGGAGCCAAAGCCCTGGGACTGACTTCTGATCATGTCGTCGGAATTGAAACTCAGGTTGTTGATGGCATTATTACTGAAAAAGTCTTAAACCCGATTACTTACAGACAAGGTAAGGTCGATGCTCTGCTGCGAAAAACTGGTAACATCAGGCCCTTTTTGTGTGCTGGCAACACCATAGGAGACTATGAGCTCTTGCTGAGTTCTACCAATATTCGACTGGCTGTCAGCGCTGCTTCTCGTGATGATAAATTATTTAAATCTGAAAACGAGCTTTATCAAAAGGCAGACGAGCACAAATGGTGGAGACATCGATTCATATGAGCAGCATTATTCAAGGCATAATTAAGCTCGTCATCTTAGCTTGTTTAGTTCTAGGCGGTGTTCTTATACTAAAAACTACAGAAGAAGAAAATTTCGAACCAAAAAAAAATAACAAGTCAAAAAACAATCAGCCAAAAAGCAATGACCTGATTAGTAACCCCAAAGCCCTGGCACTTAAAAAGTACCTACTGACCTACGGCAAACCCGCAAGAGTAGAAGTCTTTAATTACACAAAAAGATTCACAAAAGATGTGTCTGAAATCCTTGAAATGAAAATTGCAACTGACTCCAATTCAAATTTTTATATCACTGTTCAATTTTTTACTGACGAAAATGATTTAACGGCGCCGTTAGTGGCTCAAGTTCGAATTTTGGACATTAAAAATAATAACATAACGAAAGAACATAGTATTAATTTAGACTAGTTTTGACTACCGCTGCGCCATCAACTTTTCGATCGCATCAATTTCCTTCGGCGCTCCCACTGTCAAATTATCGCAGCCGTTTGCAGTCACCACAATATTATCCTCGATACGCACACCAATGCCACGCAACTCTTCAGGTGCAGACTTATCATCCGCAGGTATATAAAGACCGGGTTCAACGGTAAAACACATACCCGCCTCTATGGGGCGAGGCTCACCCTTAATAAAATAAAGGCCTGCATCATGCACGTCCATGCCAAGCCAGTGGCCAATGCCGTGAGGATAATATTTACGATGCTCATTAGCCTTCATCGCATCCTCTTTTTTGCCACAAAGCAAACCTAGTTCAAACATTAAATCTGTCAGTCTATCTTCACCAATTTTATGTAAGTCTTTAAAGTACAGGCCGGGCTTAATCATAGCAATAATCTCTTTTTGTATATTCAAGACACCCTGATATACTTTTTTCTGCGCAGAAGAAAATTTTCCATTAACTGGAAAAGTTCTGGTGATATCACCAGAATAATAATTATATTCAGCGCCGGCATCAATTAATAACAAGTCACCGTTTTTGCAAACCTGATCATTAAAATTATAATGTAATGTGGTCGCATTGCTACCAGAAGCAATGATGTAGGGGTAACCCACACGAGCCGCTCCATTCATATGAAATTCATGTGAAATAACCGCCTGGACCTGTCGCTCACTAACTCCGGGCTTTACAAATTTCATCGCCGCCACATGAGCGTCAGAACTGATTTGACAGGCCCGCCTTTGATTAGCCAAATCGTCTTCATCTTTTTTAAGCCTGAATTCACCCAAAAACAAATCCGCATCTTTAATTGTTAGTAATCCATAGCCAGTACGGCCCTGTGCGCGTTTTAATGCTGTTAAAACTTTCTGCAGCCGAGCATCCGCATCGGGATTTTTGAAAAGACGATAATAAATCTCTTCAAATCCTTTTAATAATTCAATGGCCTTTTCTTCAAATTTATCTATAGAGTAAACCGCATCGATCAAAAATTCATTTTTAGTACCCTCAGGTCCAAAACGAAATCCATCCCAGGTTTCGCGTTCAATATTTTTTTCACGCACAAACATCACCGTTTCAGGTTTTTGATCTGGGCGTATCAATAAAAAACTTTCGGGTTCTTCAAACCCAGTTAAATAATACATATTAGAGTCTTGTCGATAAAAATGATGAACATCGTCATTACGAACTTGTTCCGGATGGGCCGCAACAATCAAAGCCGCGCCATTCAGTTTTTCAATTATTTTTTTTCTTCTGCGCTTGAATATTTCGACGTTCTCGGCTGGTTTTCTCATATAATATTTCTTTCATTTTTCATACATTTTTAGTATTTAGAAACCGTACTTTTTTGTTAACCTGCTGACATCAGGGTAACTCAACAGTGCGCCTTTGGCTATAATTTCACGTTTTTTATTAATATCGGTTATACCAAAATCATCCAAGCTGATGCTAACCGTATCATCTATGCCATTAATTTTTTTAGCCATCAGTGCGGCCGACTTAACCCACAAGATGTTCTCCGCTGATAAGTAATCAGTGGTGAAAGAGCGTTTGCTATTCTGCGACAATACATTTATTAAAACTATCTTATTTGCCCCGGTAGCTCTTAAGTGCTGCGCCAGGCTTGCGATATCGTGCATTTCTGCCACACTTTGCAAAAAAGGTGGGCTTAATGGCGGCTGTGCCAAGCAAAAAGGAATGAGTTTATCAAGCTGGCCACGATTGAGCAGATAAATCATCTGCTTGCTGATATTCAATGACGGACAAACAAATGGGATTTTTAGATCACTCACGCTTTTTTTTGAAAAAATACTATTCCCAATCTCTTCGAGGTTTTCAAAATCTTTAACCTTAGAAAGCTCCCATTCAACTTCATTAGAGGAAAAATTATGAGCATAAACCGCTGCAACAGCAGCCCCCCACTCAAAACCGGCAACGGAATGAATCGGCCACTTGGCTTTTTCAATTTCCTTTATAAAGCCAATATGGGCCCAGGCCTTGGCTCCACCGGCTGAAAAAATAAGGCCGACTTTTGGAATCTGCCTTGTCGATGGCGACGACGTGCTAACAGCAGGAGGCGGCGATGTTGACGTTATCTCTGGCAAGACCGAATCTGTTTTGGGAACTTCAACAACCTCAACTTTTCCTGTTTCTGTTGGCGAAGTTGTTTTTTTCTTCGGCTGAGTCGTGCAACCAATCACAAAACTTAACAAACTTAGAATAAATATTATTTTTTTCATATATTGAATACTCCGGTTACTATCTTTAAAAGTCCCTTAACAAATTAAAATCTACAAGCTCAATTAATGTATTTATATTATTCTTACCCAAATTCAACAGGTGATTCTTTGCGAGTTTAGAGTGACGATCCAGCTCTTCTTTAGTTTTTTCAAGACCCAGAAGCTGTGGATAACTTTTAAAATCCTGATCTTTATCTTTAAAATCAAGCAAATCATCTTTTATCTGAAAAGCCATTCCAAGATGATAAGAAAATTCTGAAATATTATGTAACTCATCAACTGTACAGCCTGCAACAATCCCTGCCCCCATTGCCGAAGCTTGAATTAAATTAGCAGTTTTTAATGCATGAATTTTTGATAATTCTTCGAGATTGATATCTCTATCTGCCTTCATATCAAAAACCTGTCCTGAAACCATCCCCGTCGAACCAATTTTTTCTGAAACCAGACGAATGAGTTCTACTTTTGAGTGCAGATTAATATTTTCATCAGAAGAAAGAAGAAGAAATACATCACTAAGTAACCCATCTCCTGCAAGCAATGAAATGTCTTCTGAGAAAACTTTGTGATTGGTCGGCTTACCCCGGCGTAGATCATCATTATCCATGCAGGGTAAATCATCATGGATTAGAGAATAGGTGTGAATCATTTCAATTGAGAGACAGAAGTTCTTTAAACTCTTCAGGTCTGAAGTAAACAGTCCATATATCAGAGAAGCCAAAAAAGGTCTGAATCTTTTCCCACCCGATTGCAGGCTGTATTGTTGGCTTTCAAGTAATACTTTTGAAAAGTTTTTATTTTTTTTTGATTCCTCTAAGTAGGCCTTAAGCCAGGCATCAAATAATAAAATAAATTCTTGCTGCTGCCGTTCTAAGTTCATACTGCTATTCGGAATCTTCGCTATTAAAATCTTCTGTTATAGCTTTACCTTTATCATCAAAGCCCACAAGTTTTTTTACTTGAGCTTCAGCTTTTGTCAGCTGGGTCTGGCAATCACGTGAAAGCTTAACTCCCTCTTCAAATAGCTTTAAAGACTCCTCCAAGACCAATTCGCCTCTTTCCATTTTTTGTACAATTTCTTCTAAACGGTTTAGTTTTTTTTCAAAATCCATCGCGAACTCCTTTTAAATTTTCTGATTTTCTAAATTTGTTAACCTTTTTAGGTTTTCAATTTTAGCTTCAATTATTCCATCTGCAATTCTGATTTCAATAAGTTCATCCACTTTAACTGCAGCAATGGATGTAATTATTTTTTTGTTCTTCGTAGCGATTGAGTAACCACGGTCCACCACCGCTAAAGGGCTGAGTGAATCCAGTTTTCCCATGCCATTTTTAAGTTTAAAATTAAGTTTATCAATTTTAACTTCCATCGATTTAATTAAGATAAATTGGAGTTTTTCAATTTTGCTTCTTAAGCGCTGGATTACATCTTTTGGAGAAGTAAGTTTTTTTTCAAGAATCTGTATGTCTTTATTTAAATGTGAAAAATAAACTCTGATTGCCAACTCTAGCCGGGTTAACAATTCATCGTTTCTAAAAGAATAATCCTGAAGCTTTTGCTTTGGATCGATCAGCCGTTTAGAGGTCAAAAATAGATTTTGTGATTTCAGTTTCAATAATTTTAAAATGCTTGAATTCAGTAAACTGTCGATGTGGCTTAGTCGTTGAATAATTTCCGTCGAGCTTTTAGCCACCAGCTCGGCAGCGGCTGAAGGTGTTGGAGCACGCAGGTCCGCTACAAAATCACAAATTGTAAAATCAACTTCATGCCCTACCGCTGAAATCACCGGTATCGGCGAGGCCGCCACAAGTCTGGCAAGCTTCTCATCATTAAAACTCCAGAGGTCTTCCATGGACCCACCGCCACGCCCGATAATGATTACATCCACTGGCAATTGCATGGCCTTCTTAAAAGAATCACACAAGGATACCGCAGCACCCGCGCCCTGCACCAGAGCCGGCACGATGGTCAACTGAACGTTACGAGCTCGGCGACTCATAATATTTAAAATATCCTGAATGGCCGCTCCTGTCGGTGAAGTAACGATAGCCACATGACGGGGATACGTCGGTATTTGTTTTTTTCTGGCGGCGTCAAACAAACCTTCAAGTTTTAATTTTTCTTTAAGTTGCTCAAATTGTTTTTGTAATGCTCCGGCACCCACGGGTTCCATAGATTCACAAACAATCTGATAAGTTCCACGTGGTTCGTAAACCGTAATCCGCCCGCGAACAATAACTTCTAATCCATCATGGGGTTTAAATTTTAATTTAGAATTATGACCACGAAACATAATCGCTGAAATCTGCGCTTTAGCGTCTTTTAATGAAAAATAAAAATGCCCGGAACTGTGAGGTTTAAAATTTGATATCTCAGCCTGAAGCCAAATAACTCCGAGCCCTGCTTCAAGAGTTTGCCGAATATGTAAGTTGAGTTGTTCAACATTATAAACGACAGACTCGCGTCCGCTACTATTAGACAGTTGATCAGATAAATTGTCTTGTATTGGCCCCTGTGACATGCATGAAACTTATCAGCCTAAACGCCTAAGTCAATCAAGAAAGCCACAAATTTTGTAGCGACCAAAGGCCCCCGATATAGAGCGACAAAACCGCTATTTTACGATGCTTTTCAAAGGCCGCATATTGGGATGGCATACGCTTTTGCGCTAAAGCCATTAAGTGCGGAATTTCAAGCACGAAATTAATCACTAGACCATAAAAAAAGACAATAAATGGAAAATAAAAATCTAACGCAGCAACCCCGCCTATATTTGAACCTATATTTGAACCTATAGTTGAACCTAATGTAGCGCCTAGAGCATTAATCATGCCTATTATTTCGGGATTATTTTTTCAAATCTTGAGTCCTGTTTTATAGACTTTTTCGAATAAATTGGTTAGTCTTATACAAAGGGTTCGAGGGCGTAAAACTCATCGAAAATAAACCTTACAAGCATATTATTGGGGACTGTCCCTGACAATGGTGTGCAAGCTCACCTCGTAGTGAGAAGCCTAAAGTTGTTATCATGGCCACCCACCTTGCATTAAGAGGTTTATCTTTCAGAGTTGTCATCGAATCTTTTTTTTTGCCTAAAACTGTCTCAAAGTGAAACACCCGTGCAGACTTTTTTCTAATACTTATGCTAATACACCACCTCCAGAACTCACTCAACAATGCCGATAACTATAAGAGTGAAACAACGCCACTTTTATATTTATTTTAAAACTTTATTTTTTTGTGCTTTTGCTTTTTTTATTGCAGCCTGCTCTCCGCTAAAAAATTCTAAATATGAGGAATACCTCTCACTTAAATACGAAGTACCTGAATGCAACCAAACCTACACTTATTCCAGCACAGTTACACTGTCGGGGACTGCAAAATACTTTAAGCGTGGAGTTAATCTGGTAACTCAATTTGAAACCGAAAATAGCGCACAAGTCCTCAAGTTAAAAAATATGACACAGGGAGATCCGCTAAAAGATGCTCTACCCATAAAGTTTGCTGAAGTCGCTGTTTATAGTTCAAACGGCCAACTTGTACAATGCGGAAAAACCGACGAATTGGGAAATCTTAAAGCCTTGAATACAACTTCAAATTTGTTAATTCCGGCAACGGCGGAGCAATACAAAGTTTTTGTATTTTCAAGAATGAATCACGCGCTTTCTAAAGTGACCGTCAAGGCTAATGTAAAACAAGATAAATACACCAATGAATTACATTACATTTCTGCAATTGTCAGTGCCAATGGAATTGATGATCCCAATGTTAGCTTGCTAGCTTATGCCAGACAAACCGACTCATTAGGTGTTGAGGGTGGCGCGTTTAATATCTTAAACAATATTTATACAAGTTATAAATACCTAGATCTGAATACCGGCACTGCGTCTTTGAGCTGCTTGAGCAACAAATTTGATATCTATTGGAAATTAGGTTTCAATCCAGCCCAATATCTATATCCAGATCAAGACCCGGCAAGCCTTGCTAATATCACATTCTATGATGAAAAAATTAATTCAATTTTCATCAGCGGTGGTAAATTAGGAAATATCAGCTTTGAACCAGCTCGGCATTTTGATGATTATGTTATTATTCATGAGCTCGGACATCACATAGAAAATGTATGCGGATCGCTGACAACCCCTGGAGGAAGCCACAGCATTATAACAAGGGTTGATCCGCGCATAGCATGGGCCGAAGGCTGGTCTAATTATTTTTCTGCACAGGTGATGTACAGCTCTATCGCTTCTATCAATCCGGAATTTACAACTAAAATGACAAGTGCCGGAATCAGCAACACCGCGTGGACTTATTTATTTGCTTCAGAAGGTTTTTCAGATTCAGTGCAAAATATTGGTAGCGGTTCGGGTTTTATGTTTGATTTAAAAAAAGCAGGAAATAATCCGGACACCTGGCAAGTCGGAAGCTATATCGGACAAGCTTTTGATAAGGTAGACCCTGCACGTTACCCCGGCGAAGGGCATTTTCGCGAAGGCGCCATCACGCGTGGCTTATTTAAATTATCTAATGTTTGCGGCGTCAGCGGCACTTGTATAACGGTCTCACCGATTAGCTTTGAAAACATGTGGAAAAGCATGGACAAAATAACCGGCATTGGTCAATCAACTTATCCTTTTAAAAGCTCTGCTGCATTTATGGAAAAATTGAAATCACTTATTTCCCCTATAACCTGGGCGGCAACAATAACTGCTTTCAATCAAGCCCAAACCTCAGAAGCCCTTCACATCTATTCTGATGGCATCTTTACCACTGCTCTGGTGAATAAATGGTTTCCCTACGGAACTTACCTCACTAATACCACTTCAGGCGCCTGTACGCTCGGTACCTATCGAATTGAGCCCAGATCAGATGACCCCGTATTAACCGGAACAAATTCGGATCAAAGGTATTCAAATCATTTCTACACAATAGACTTTAATCAGCTTAACGGCCTAAGCGAAATCAAAGTCGACTTCACCAATATTACGGGCACCACAACTGAGTTTGATATCTTATTATTCGAAGAGGGCTATTTATTTAATGGGGACTATACGTGTTCGAATCTGGCTAGCGATGGCAGCTGTAACACATCCTACGTACCCAGCCGCAGCACCAACGCATCAGTTGTAAGAAGTGATCGCCGGGCTGGAAATATTTCTTCGAAAGTTATCCGCACACTTCAGTCCTTAGACACGACTAAACGTTATTTACTTAATATCCGTGCCTATACTGCCAATAAATCAATTAGTTCAAATACTGAATACTCTTATACGATTCAAAATCAGAATGGGGCCAATTTATGTCCATAAAAAAATGGACCACTACCTTTCTTCTATTATTCAGTTTTAGTCTCATGATTTATATTTATTATACTGATAATAAAAAACCTCCGCATTCTTCTCGCACAGTTTTACAATCTAAATTTAGCAGCAAAGGTGTCGCTAATCGCATTATTCAAGTTCGACTAAACTCTGATGAGAAACAATCGAATACAGAAAAAGTTGAAATTTCTGCCGAAGTTAGCACTCCCTTTGATTTTACCGACAAATTATATTTTAAATGGCAACTGGGCCAAGATGTTATTTTAGTTAGTGGTGAGCTAGCTGGCGAAATTCATAGCCTGTTAAAAAATGAACCTAAAAAAATATATCTGACAGTAACAGGTTTCAGTAAAGAAAATAATCACCATGTACGCTTTGAAATCAGTGGAACAAAAAATGGTAAAAGTATTTATGGCGATGCTCTGATCGCTTCAGATCTCGAAAATACTTTTGAAAACACAGTTCAGAACGTTGAAAAAATTAAAGCATCACAATAAAAAAGGATGATCTTGAAAAAACTGCTTTATACTATCTTATTACTCTATTTTATTAGCTGTGAACAAGGGGGCGGTTTTGCGCCATCATCACCGGATTCATCAGTATTTCAGTGCCCAAGTACTGTTGCAGAAATAGCCGAGTGTAGTGCTACTATAAACCCTGGTGCCTCGCCCGTGACAGTTACAGGTACAGCTCAATTTTTTAAAAGAACCATCACATCGCAAAGCAGTAGTCTTATACTTGGCGCACCGATTCCAGCTGCGCTTGCAATTAAATTTGCTGAAGTACGTGTGCTTAACTCTTCTGGTACAGTTATCCAGTGTGGAACCACCAGCAACTCTGGTGCCCTATTGGCCGTTGATGGTGTTTCAAGTTTACAAATTCCCAATACCGCGGGAGCCTACACTGTGGAGGTCTTGTCGAGAGCCAATCGTGCCATGAATGTATCAGGTGTTCCTGGCAAACCGGCTTTTCAATTATACACTTCTGTTAAAAATGATTTCTGTAAAAATGAGCCCCATAAAGTTTCAGCCAACATTACTTCTGACGGCATTACAGCCTCCAGCCCAAGCCTTATAGCTTATGCGCGTGAAAGTGAATCCTCATCTCTGATACAGGGGGGTGCATTTAATATCTATAACAATCTTGTTACCACCTATGAATATTTAGCAAGCAATACCGGAACTGTTAATATCTCTTGTTTAAATCCAAAACTAAATATTTACTGGCAGGCTGGATTTAATCCCGCTCAGTATGTCTATCCAAATGAAAACCCATCGACCGTTCCAAATATTTCATTTTATATAAGGGGTCAGAATGAACTTTATATCAACGGTGGCAAGTTAGGAAACGTCAGTACTGCAGACACCGATCATTTTGACGATGCAGTTATCATCCATGAAATCGGCCATCACATTGAGAGCGTTTGTGGTAAAATGGATTCTCCTGGCGGAACACATAATGGACTATTCAGAATTGATCCACGCCTATCCTGGTCTGAGGGCTGGGGAAATTATATGGGCGCGCACATAGTACAAAATAATCTAAATGCAATTAATCCAGACCCGGCCCTGTCAACAATTTTGGGTGCGCCGGGATGGGTTTATTATCTGGATACCAAGGGTTATAAAGATGGCGCCAGCGGCACTGCTTCTGAAATTATAAAAATTAGTTTAATCCGCGCAGGAAGCAATCCGGAAATTGTGGTCAATAATTCTCCCTTTGTTTCCACATGTGGAACTGAAGATTTATGTTTTGATAAAGTCGATCCGGTTATAAACCCTGGCGAAGGTCATTTTCGTGAAGTTGCAATAGCGCGCAGTTTATTTAAAAGCACTAACACCTGTGCATCAGGCTGCACTAATCGTTCTGACTATTTTGATGAAGTCTGGAAGAGCATCGATAAGATAACGGGCATGGGACAATCCATTTATCCCTTCAGAAGTTCTGTAAGATTTTACGAGCGTCTACACGCTGCTTTTTCAAATTCAACTCCAGCTGCCATTGATAGTATTCTAAACACTGACGAGGCTGTACAGCGCAGTAATAGTGCTGATTACACAATCAGCGGAAACCTAACTTGGCCGACCTACGGAGTTAAATTAGTACCCACTATGACCGCTTGCAATTTAGAAATTAGGCCGCGAAATGAAGATACCGCTGTAACTGATGTTTTTTCTGATCAAAGATACTCAAATCATTTTTACTTTATTGATAAAGCCACGTCGCTACCAAGTGTAACCAGTATCACTTTAAATGCCACGAAGTTAGCCGGCACTAGCTTAGATTTAGATCTGATTCTTTACCAAGAAGGCTATTCTTTTGTTACTGATACTGCGGGCACTAAGACGACCTCTTCTGCTCAATTTATAAAATCTGCAAGAGGCTCGGGTTTTGTTAATAAAACAATTTCTTCTTTAGACACGCTCAGCTTAACGATGCCGTATCTTTTAAATGTTCGCGCCTTTACTACAGGAACAAGCGTTTCACCCTCCACTCAATATACTTATACTTTAACAACAAACAATGTCGGAGAATATTTATGTCCTACAACATTCTAAAATCAGTAGCCGTTATCAGTTTTGGCGCAATAGTCGGCTACAGCTCAGTTAAGTTTTTACTTAATCCGTCACAAAATAGTCGAGCCATCGCTTCATTTCCCATCTCAAAAGTAGGTCAAGAACAAAATTCGCGCTATCTTTTTAATATCAAAATTAATACAGAAGAGCTGGCAAAAACTGAAGAGGGTGTTTCAACCATTAAAATCAATATTGAAGCACTAAAAAAATTAAATGCAGGCTTGAGCTACAGCTGGATTTTAGCACAAGATATCGAGCTGCTTGAAGGCTCGCTTAATGGGGACTTGGGAGAATTCACTGAAAACCAAAATAAAGAATTCATTTTAAAAGTTCGTGGGTTCTCAAAACAGCTTAAAAAATTTATCAGCTTTGAAGTAAATGGTGAATTTGAAAAAAAACCAATACGTCGTGAAGTTCTGATTTCATCTAGAATAGAAGACTCCCTTGAATATGCCATTCAGCAAAATGAGCTGAGCAAATCTAAAAACCAGATTAATAAGCTTGATCATTCTAAGTCTAAAAACAAATTCAGCCCGGAAAATATCATAAGGTAGCTGGCACCTTATGTCGCTTAGCAGCTTAAAGTGGTATAACTTCAATACTTGGGTTGAACTCGTCTCTTAAAATTCCTTCGATAGCCATAAGGGTGCCAGTTGTTGAACTTGGGCAGGTTCCGCAGGCGCCTTGATAAAGCACATAAACTTTATTTTCTTCATACTTAATCACATCAATATCGCCACCATCACCCTGTAGGCCCGGCCTGATCGTGCGATCTAATATCTCTTCAATTTTTTGAAGCTCGGGGGAAAGATTCTGGCGTGCGATTTTCTTTTCATCCACAACAGTTTGATTCGGGTTATGAACCGGCATTCGAGTTTGTATAACAGCACAGACTTGCTCTTGAATTTTTTCACCCTCGTAATCAAATTGATGGGTTACCGTTATCACATTTTGAAAAAAATGAACCTGCCTGACGCCTTCAATCTGAAACAATGAATTGGCTAAAATATTTGGCGCGGCCTCTTCAATAGTTGAATAGGTTGCTTTACCATCAGTAAGTACGGCCCTATCCAAAACAAATTTCCAGGCCGTCGGGTTTGGTGTGGCCTGCACACGAATTAACACTTCTTGATTATTTATCTGGTTGCTCATAGTAGCATCCCTTTGGCTTTTTTTACGCTCTCAATAAATCGAGAGATGTCATTCTCATTATTATAAATCGAAATTGAAGCACGAACTGTGCCGGTTAAATTAAACTTTTTTAGTAGGGGCTGCGTACAGTGATGTCCCACCCTTACCGCCACGCCCTGCTGATCTAAAATTTGACCAATGTCAGAATGATGCATGCCCTGCATTGTGAAACTGACAATCGCCGCTTTATTTTCAGATGTCCCGAATATTTCAACTTCCCTAATACTTCGCAATTCATCAACAAGCATTTTCATTAGATTTTGCTCGTGGGAAAACAATTCCGTGATATTAAATTGATTTAAAAAATCCAAAGCAGCGCTTGTGCCAATGGCGCCTGCAATATGTGGCGTGCCCGCTTCAAATTTAAATGGCAAGTGATTGAAAGTTGATTTTTGATAATCCACCCTATCAATCATGCTACCGCCGGTTTGATAAACCGGCATTTTATTAAGAAGATCCTTGCGTCCATAAAGTACTCCGAAACCAAATGGGCCAAATAACTTATGAGCCGAAAACACTAAGAAATCTACATCTAATTTTTGCACATCAACTTTTTTTTGTGAAACAAACTGGGCCGCATCGAGCAAGGTCACGGCACCGACAGATTTGGCTTTCGTAACTATTTCTTGAATCGGCGTGAAGCTTCCAAGAATATTGGAACATGCAGAAAAAGCCACAACCTTGGTTTTGGCGTTAATTTTTTTATCAACAGAATTTAAATCAATTTCACCATTAGGTAGTACTGCTATATATTTCAGTACGCATTTTTTTTGTTCAGCTAGCACTTGCCAGGCTACAATATTTGAATGATGCTCCAGTTCGGTCAAAACAATTTCATCACCTTCATTTAAAAAATGTCCATAACTAGCAGCCACCAAATTAATGCCAGCTGTGGTGCCTCCAGTAAAAATCACTTCTTCTATTGAGGCCGCGTTGATAAAATTGCGAATAGTCTCGCGTGCATTTTCAAATTCGCTGGTGGCCGCATCAGCCAAATAATGAGCCCCCCTATGAACATTGGCAGTTTCATAGGAATAAAATTTAGTCATACGATCAATAACACACTTTGGTTTTAAAGTTGTCGCGGCACTATCTAAATATATCAAATTTTTATCTCTGATTTTCTGATTAAGGGCTGGAAATTGCCCTCTGATATCAGCCAAAACACCATTGACACTATTTTGTAAGCTATTTTTTGGGTTATGCATTTTGCACCATATGTTCAAGCTTTTGATTAAGTGCTGAAATTAAGTAATTTTGCATATCCTGATTTTCGACTTTATGAACCAATACCTTGGCAAAACCATACGACAACATTTTAACCGCTTGATACTGATTGATACCGCGGCTTAAAAAATAAAAAATCTCATCTTTGTTAAGCTGACCGAAAGTTGCACCATGACCAGCTTTTACATCGTCCGCAAAAATTTCCAATTGCGGAATGCTTTCAGCCTGAGCAGTGCGTGTTAACAGCAAATTATTATTCAATTGCTCTGAATCGGCTTTCTGTGCATTCGGTTCAATAAAGACGCGGCCTCTAAAAGCAGAATGAGCGTGGCCAGATAATATTGATTTATAATGTTGAATAGATTGATTATTTCCAGTGGCATGTTGAATAAAAGTGTAGTTATCAAGATGTTGTGACCCATCAATAACACCAAGTCCATAAATAGCCGCAGAGGCATTTTCGCCGGAAAATTTTAAATGATAGTAGTTGCGAACTAACTTGTTACCCAGTGATAAAACTAATGACAGCACCTGCGCAGATGAAGCTAAATTCAACTGACACTGCGAAAAATGAAAAGAGTCCAGATCTTCGTTTTGCAGTTGAATAAAAGTTAATCGAGCCGAATTTTCTACAGAAATATCAATGTTTAAATTTATTGCATCCGCAGTTGAGTTAACAAAACTCATCGAATGGACAATCAGCTTCATTTCAGAATTTTCAGCAAGTTGAATATTTAGTTTTTCACTGGAATAGATCGCATTCGCAGAAGTTTGAATAAACAACACCTGAACCGGACGATCAATCACTTTATTTTTAATAACAGAAAGACTTATCTTCTTATTTAAAAATGATTGCGCCAAATTAAGCAGTCGCTCTTCGACATTTTTATCATCAAAAATAAAATCATTCTCGTCTAATTCTTTTATTTCAATTAAGTCATCCGCATCGTCAGAAAGAGTTTGATGTAAAACACCATTAACAAATACAAAATTTAAAAACTCCGACGGTAGTTTTTTTGAAACCTCTTGCATCTGTTCATGAGTAAGGTGTGTTTCAGAATCCGGGTGTGATCTCCACTCGGTACTTTTAAAATCAGTTAATGAGGTGTACTTCCAAGCCTCATCACGCTTGGTGGGTAGTCCTTTAGCTATAAATGTTTCAAATGATTTTTGCCTTTTTTCATTGGCCGTCAGGCTATCTAAAGCCGACGAATTTTTAAAATTTAAGTAATTAACTTCCCAGCTCATAGTTATTGAACCAGCCAATCATAGCCCTTTTTCTCTAACTCAAGGGCTAAAGACGCATCTCCGGACTGAATAATTTTACCATTTGAAAGCACATGTACGAAATCAGGTTTAATGTAATCAAGTAAACGTTGATAATGCGTTATCAAAACGATGGCATTTTGTTTTGAACGCAACTTATTTACGCCTTCGGCCACTATTCTTAAAGCATCGATATCAAGACCAGAATCAGTTTCATCCAGTAAGGCCAATCTGGGCGCCAGTACAGCCATTTGCAGAATTTCATTTTTCTTTTTTTCGCCACCAGAAAAACCTACATTTACCGGTCTATCCAAATACTCAGCCTTCATCTGCACAATTTTCATTTTTTGATATAAAAATTCCCTGAAATCCCCTTCTTTCATTACTTCAGACCCCTGATGCTGCAAAATCGAGTTAAAAGCGGCATGCAAAAATGAAAAATTAGTAACGCCGGGAATTTCGACCGGGTACTGAAATGCTAAAAACACGCCTTCCTTGGCGCGCACATCAGGTTCTAACTCCAGTAAATTCTGCATTTTAAAATTAATTTCGTATTTAATCTCTCCGGAAGTAATTTCATAGGCCGGATGTCCCGCTAGTATTTTTGAAAGCGTGCTTTTACCGGAACCATTAGGACCCATGATCGCATGAACCTCTCCGGCTTTTACTTGTAACGAAAGACCTTTTAGAATTTCTTTATCTTCAGTTTTTGCAAATAAATTTTTAATTTCTAACATAGCTTATTTCCTTTGCGAGCTAAAGCTCGACTTACCTTTCAACCAATCGAGTTTTCTAGTTTCATCTCTATCAATTTAACGGCTTCAACAGAAAATTCTAAAGGCAACTCTTTAAAAACCTCTTTGCAAAAACCATTCACCAGCATTGAAATCGCTTTTTCGCTGCTAAGTCCGCGCGATTTTAAATAAAAAATTTGATCTTCCGATAATCTCGAGGTCGTAGCTTCATGCTCTAAAATTGCGGATTTATTTTTGACCTCAATATACGGAAATGTATGAGCACTGGCCTTATCTCCCACCAACATTGAATCACACTGTGAATAATTTCTGGCATTTTCTGCCGATGGCATAATTTTAACTTGGCCACGATAAGCATTTGAGGAGTGTCCCGCTGAAATCCCTTTTGAAATAATTGTGCTCTTGGTATTCTTTCCCAAATGAATCATTTTGGTGCCGGTGTCGGCCTGCATATAATCATGTGTTAAAGCCACAGAATAAAAAGCACCTTCGGAATTATCACCTTGTAGTATAACAGAGGGATACTTCCAGGTGATAGCTGAGCCCGACTCAACCTGCGTCCACGAAATTTTAGAGTTTTTCCCTTTGCAAATTCCGCGCTTGGTTACAAAATTGTAAATCCCGCCTTTACCTTCTTTATCGCCTGTATACCAATTTTGTACTGTTGAATATTTAATTTCAGCATTGTCAAAAGCCAGCAGTTCTACTACTGCTGCGTGCAATTGATTTTCATCACGTTGCGGAGCCGTGCAGCCCTCAAGATAGTTTACATAACTACCCTCTTCAGCAATGATGAGTGTCCGCTCAAACTGCCCGGTCTCTTTTGCGTTGATTCTAAAGTAAGTTGAGAGATCAATAGGACATCTAACGTTCTTCGGAATATAGACAAATGATCCGTCCGAAAAAACGGCCCCGTTTAAGGCCGCATAAAAATTATCTGTTGTCGGCACAATGGTTCCCAAATGTTTTTTTACCAAATCCGGATGTTTTTTTAAAGCCTCAGAGATCGAGCAAAAAATAACTCCAATTTTATCAAGTTCTTCATAGTGAGTGGTTGCAATACTGACTGAGTCAAATACTACGTCCACAGCCACTCCGGAAATTCTTTTCTGTTCTGAAAGCGGGATGCCCAATCTTTCAAAAGTTTTAATTAACTCTGGGTCAATTTCATCCATTGATTTAGTGGCATCAACTTTGGTTTTTGGCGCTGCATAGTAGGTTAAATTCTGAAAATCAATTTTAGGGTAACTAACTGCCGCCCAGGTGGGTTCAGTTAACGTCTGCCAATGGCGGTAAGATTTTAATCTGTAATCGAGCATCCATTCGGGCTCATTTTTTTTACTCGAAATAAGACGTATGATATCTTCGCTTAAGCCTTTAGGAAAATCTTCGGTCTCGATATCCGTAGTAAACCCATATTTATATGCGTAGTTATCTTTGTGAGACTCAGACATGAAGAACCTCTTCAAGGCTGACGGACTTATAAAATTCCTGAATTTTTTTATTTAAATTAGAAATTGGAGTTGTAATATTACAAGTTGGAAGAGTTTCGCAGCCCTCATCATTTATAAGACACTTTGTTAAAGTCGTATTGCCTTCCAGCATTTCAGATAACTCATGTAATGATACAGTCGAAAGAGCACGCGCAAGCGAGTAGCCACCGCCCACACCATATTCGGCCTTAAGTAAGCCGCGCGCCGAAAGCGCCTGTAGTACTCTAGCCGTAACCTCAAACGAAATATGCATCTGGTCCGCCACCTCTTTTGCAGAGGTCAAAGAATTAGCTGGCCTTTGGCTTATGAGCCTTAAAGCCATTAGCGCATACTCCATTTTTTTATTCATTTTGTTCATAAAATTCTCAACAATATCAAATACTTAAATTAATTAAAATACATAGTGGTTTATATACGATAAAAAGCATCGTATATCGTGCTGAAAACTATACGATTTTTAAATGAAAGGCAAATAAAAACTTAGATGCGCCAATTGTTGTAATCTGTAATTACTTCACCACTGCTAAAAAAAGATACACTAAATAAATGCACACTGCTAATAAAACCTAACAATTATAACAGGGAGCCTTTTAATGAAGAGTCTAATCGCGCTATCATCTGTACTGATCTTAATGTCTTTTAATTCATTAGCGAACACGTCTGAGCCTCCCCACAACCCAGAATACTTAAACTACTTAACTGTTGTTTCAGTCAAAACCATAGATTTAACCGATGAGTACGGAGAAATCACAACCGAAACAACAAGTAATACCGAAGACCCTACGGAAATAAAAAACTTCGATTTAACGCCAGTCGATACCGCCCTTGATGCCATTAACTTAATTGTAGATAAAATTATTAATATCGGTGAGAAAATTTGGGGCGTTGTTGAAAAAGGAAGACCTGCTACAAATTACGCTAATACTAAAGCTTCAGCACTTCCCGCTAATGCCACCAACTGGGATCAACTTGAAAATTGGCAAGCACCACGATCAAAAGTTGTACAAGTTGTTCATAAAAATGTCTATGGAATGGAAGTTGTGAAGTTCACTTATCGTATTATATTGCTTTATGGTGGAAGCGTAAAAGGAGTGGGCAAATACATCGGTTATGCGGCAGTAGAACCGGTTGAGATGTCAAGCGTCTACATGTATTCCTTTGATGCCAAGGCCGAAGTCGATGCGGTTTATAATCAGGGAACAAGCAAGAACCCAATTGCGGGCATGGTTTTAAATGTTAAGTGGACCGTAGAATCACTTCTTAAAAAATCAACCCTTACTCACAGCTATACATTGGATGGTTTGGGCAATATCGCAGCTATGAACTAAAATCTCTGAATGAGTTAGCTGTCGATAATTAAGTTACGCACTGAACAATCTGTGTACACTCAAATGCAATCCATTGGTTTTGACCAGGAACAAGCCTTGCATTGGTCTATTGAATGCGAAACTTTATACGTGAAGCCATGTTTACCCCCTGCGCACTGATGTTAAAAGATAAAAACACTGAACAAACAATCAAGGCTTTCATAATTAATTTTTCAAGAATGGGAGCCCTCATATCAACCCAATATATTTTATCACATAAAAAATATATTTCGCTTATGTACCGCAATGAAAAAAATGAACTGATTCGCATGCTCACCTACGTTGTACACTCTCAAAAACAGGATCACTATTATATTTCTGGTTTGCAGTTTGTAGGAATTGAGGGAAGAAAATAACGTGGGGTTTAATTAGTAATTCAAAATTATTGCAAATGGCTTTAGCGCCACTGCCTCGGTTAATTCTTCCGGATTAACAGGCCCGACTATTATTTTTTTAAATCTTTTCTTTAATTCGGAAACAATTTCTTGATTAAAAAAATCAAGCTTACGAATTTTGATCGGATGAATAATGACGTCAGCCCTAATATTAACAGCCTCGAGTAAATACATTGATTGCATAGCCACAATTTTTAAAATTTCGGGCTGAGTTGAGCCATACACAAGCGCCGGGGCTATTTCTTTTAGCGCCTTAATTGGCGCTTCAAACTGACTGGTCACAATAAAATTTTCACCTTTATTAAGCCCGATCAACTTCATGTCATGCATGAAAGTTTCATGTATGGCCTGAGCGTTCTCATTTAAATTAAAGATTATTTTTTTTTTGATAAGATGATCTTTAATGTCCGCTACCAAGATGACATCGTTCTTTACTTCATCATAACTAAATAAACGAATCGGTTTTTCAGTTGTAACCCATTTACGCTTTGGTATTACAAGCTTCTGATCAAAAGTAACCACGACATCCAAATAAATATTTTTATCACTCTGAATGATCTCATTTAAATGCTCATAGCTTGGCCTGGTGAATTCAATAGGATAATCACTTGTCCCGGGCTGCAACATCATGTGTTTATAATCGTGGTAGGTTTGTGATTTGCCCCAGAGTTTTACCGTCAGAAGTGCAATAAAAAAAACTAATACCGTGGCAACGCTGACAATTATTATTTTCATTAAAAAAGATATAGCAACATTGCTCTCAACTCACCACTGGAATTGCCCAGATAGCGCTGCACACAATCAGCAGCTGTGGCCCTATCAGATACCTATTCAGCGCAATAAATGACTGCATATTCAGCAAATGATAGATTTTTAATCCAATTCATGATTTTTTGAGCAGTTCACGCTTATGAGACATTATACGCCAGCAGCTTGCTCAAAATTGATTTTGGCCTTACGATTTTATCTATGATAAATATAAAAAAATCTCTATTCATCTCGGTCATCAGCTTTTCTCAATTAATATTCGCAACTTCGTCAAATGTCAGTTTGCAACCAGGTCCACTCAGCAGTTTGCTTCATGCTAGTTTCGTCGTGCAGCTCACTGTACTTATTTTACTCAGTTTGTCAGTTTTAAGCTGGGCCATCGGCTGGGCCAAGTATAAACAGTTCCGCTCATTAAAAACTGCAAATACTGAGTTTGATAATATCTTTTGGGCTACGAGCTCTTTAGATAGCCTTTATGAAAAAGTTGATAGTTTTGCTTTAAGTTCACATGCTAGAGTTTTTAAGGCCGCCTACCTTGAAATGAAAAAGATTGCCGAATCCCCAATGTTAAATGGCAACAATTCTCAAAATACAGAAAGATCGCAACTTTCAGGCCTTGATAATCTAGAGCGATCACTACGCAAATCATCCGAAAATGAAATTTCAGAAATGGAAAACCGATTAACGATTCTGGCATCAACGGGCTCTACGGGCCCTTTTATCGGCCTGTTCGGCACGGTTTGGGGGATTATGAACTCATTTCAACAAATTGGTATTACAGGCTCAGCCAGCCTTGCCGCTGTTGCGCCGGGAATATCTGAAGCCCTGATCGCCACCGCCATTGGTTTAGTGGCGGCCATACCTGCCGTTCTAATTTATAATAATTGTGTGGCCGTAATACGTAAGGAAGAAATATCACTGAATAATTTCAACACCGATTTTTTAAACATTGTAAAAAGAAACTTTTTCAAAGGTTAACACATGGCTTTTCAAATTCCCTCAAAAGGCAGCTCGCGCGCAATAAGTGAAATCAATGTGACGCCCTTTGTAGATGTTATGCTCGTCTTACTGGTTATTTTTATGGTAACCGCCCCTATGATGCAACAAGGACTGGATGTGAATTTACCAAAAACATCTTCTTCCGGTGTAGCCTTAAATGAAAATCCCTTTGTGCTGTCTATAGACTCCAGTGGAAAAATAAAAGCTGCCGGTAACGAAATTACAAATGACAATTTAAGTGTTAAAATAAAAGCAATATTTGAAAATAAAAAAAATAAGCAGGTCTACATTCAGGCCGACAAAAAAGTAGACTATGGCACTGTAGCCTATGTTATGGGTGAAATTCGAATGGCAGGAATTACTAACATCAGCCTAATCACTCTACCCAAGGAGTAATCTTGCCAGATTTCAAAAAAAGTCTTGGTCTTTCACTGGCAATACATTGTGTTATCCTTTCATTATTTTTAATTAAGTTTATTTTTTTTTCTGAACCCTTTATCGATCTTTCGCAATCTATCAACGTCAGTATCGGTGACTTCGAGGACGCTCAAAAATTGCCTGATAAAATTGAATCCGAACAATCCGAAGATAGCAAACTACCGCCAAAGGAAGTTGAACCAACTACTAGGCCTGCAATTGAAAAAGATAAGACGATAAAAACAAAAGACGTGTCCAAAACCGAAGACCTTGATTTAAAAAAAATAAAAGCTAAACAAAAAGCTTCACTTGATAAGCTAAAAAAAAATAGCGCACTTGAAAAAATCAAACAGGACTTAAAAAAAGACTCTATCGCCAAACTTAAATCTGAGTCCAAAAAATCAGGAAAACCAACCAATAGTAGGCGAATTATTGCGGCAGGTAGCGCCCTAGCCGGCTTAGATAAATTGCAAGCGAACAACTACTTGGCAGTGCTTGATCAGAGCGTTAAGCAACACTGGGCTCTACCCCAATGGTTGATGAATAAGCCATTTAAGGCGCAGTTGCTCGTCAAGTTTAACGTACAAGGTCAGATTCTTTTATTAAAAATTATTTCATCCAGTGGAAATAGCAGCTATGATGAATACTGTTTAGCCGCAGTTGAAAAAGCAGCGCCTTTTCCGGTCGTACCAGAAAAGTTAACTGAAAAATTTGCTGTTGACGGTGTCGTTATCGGATTTCCGGAATAAGCGGAGAGAATAAAGAACCAGAGAATAGAGGATAAATGAAAATAATTGTTAGATATTCAACTAAGTTATTGATCTTAATTTTATTAATATTAACTGCAACTTCGGGATTCGCTGATCAGGCCTATATAAAAGTCGGAGATGCCAAAGCTAAAAAAAGCACATTAGCTTTTCCTTATTTTAACAGTTTAAGTGCAAATAATACGGGTGCTGTTCTTGCCGCCACAGGTGAAATTTATAATGTTGCAAAAAAAAATCTTGAGCTTTCGACCTATTTTTCAATTATTTCAAAAGAAGCCTACCTCGAAGATCTAAGTAAAAAATCGCTGAAGCCCATTCTGGAAGACGCCGTATTAGGATTCACTTTTGACCCCCTTAAAGCCATTGGTGCTGAATTTGTTATTCGTGCTGGTCATATCGTCGCTGGAAACGATATCAGTGTTGAAATGTATTTATACCATGTGCCCAGTAATAAGTTAATTGTCGGAAAACGTTATCGAGCAGCGCTCAATCAAGCCACCAAAATTGGACATATTTTATCAAATGACGTCATTGAAGCATTGACTGGAGTTCGCGCACCTTTTATGACAAAAATAGTTGCCACATTCGATAATGGAAATGGCGGCCCTAAAGAAGTTGTACAAATGAATTGGGATGGTTCTAATTTTGACCAGCTGACACAGCATAAATCTATAGCCCTATCGCCATCATGGTCTCCTGACGCAAAAAAAGTAGCCTACTCAGTTTTTTCAAAGTTAATTAAAAAATCCGGCGCGAGCTTATCGAACGTATCTCTTTATGTTTTAGATGTTACCACACATAAACGCACGCTTACTTCCTTCAGGCCCGGAGTTAATTCAGGTGCCGTCTTTTCTAAGGATGGTAAATCCATTTATCTGGGAATGTCTCAGGGCAGTGGATCCGCTGATATTTATAAAATAAGTCTAAACGGCGAAATCGAATCTAGATTAACCAAAGGGCCCGCAGGTGCTATTAATGTTGAACCCTCATTAAGCCCTGATGGCAGTAAAATTGTTTTTTCATCAGAACGCGGTGGCCGCCCAATGATTTACGTTATGAATGCTGATGGCAGTAATGTAAAACGATTAACGTTTAAAGGGATGTATAATTCTTCCCCATCATGGTCTCCTGACGGCAGTAAAATTGCCTTTGCCGGACAAGACAGTTCTAATTTTGACATTTTCATTATGGACTCTGATGGCGGCAACTTAAAGCGCGTAACCTCAGCCCAAAAACCTAATGGTAAGCCCGCGCACAATGAAGACCCCAGCTTTTCACCGGACAGTAGATATCTTGTTTATACCAGTAACCGAACCGGGAAAAGTCAGATTTTTGTTTCAACAATTGATGGTGCCGAAGAACGCCGTGTTACTAATGACACTAAAAACT
The DNA here is from genome assembly GCA_038042235.1 of Bdellovibrionota bacterium. Lineage (GTDB taxonomy): Bacteria > Bdellovibrionota > Bdellovibrionia > Bdellovibrionales > Bdellovibrionaceae > Pseudobdellovibrio. The sequence goes on from JBBTEQ010000080.1 coordinate 25,834, forward strand.
ATTATAGACCCAAATGGTCTATAAACTTAGAGTAATGTTTAAGCACTACTGAGTGCCACTTGACCAAAGGCTAGAGTTTTAATAGACCTAATTAATACGAAATATTATAGAGGTTTAACATGAAAATAAATACCCGAAATAGTCCGCGTACATTAGTTTTGTTCATCTACTTATTGGCCTTTATTTTAATGACATGGTCATTTAATGTGCAAGCCGAATCAAAAAAAAATCACAACCCGGAAGTTATTATTTCGACTTCGATGGGGGACATCAAAGTTAAGCTAAATTCCGAGAAAGCTCCAATTACGACCAAAAATTTTTTGAAATACGTCGCAAAGAAACATTACAATGGCACAATCTTTCACAGAGTTATTCCATCTTTTATGATTCAAGGTGGCGGCCACTTGCCGAATATGGAAGAAAAAAAGACCCTAGCTGAAATTAAAAACGAGGCCAAAAATGGGCTTTCAAACTTACGCGGCACAATTGCCATGGCTCGCACTGATAAAGTAGATTCTGCTACCTCACAATTTTTTATTAATGTAGTTGATAATCAAAGATTAAATCATACTGATGACGATAATTATGGTTATGCTGTTTTTGGTGAAGTTACAGAAGGCTTAGACGTGGTTGATAAAATCAGATATGTTAAAACCACCACCAAGGGCAATCACGGCGATGTACCTGAAAGTGCGGTTTTAATAAACTCTATAGTTCTTGCTAAAGCCGAAAAAACGTCTAAAAAAACTAAAGGGACAAAATAATGTACGCTCTATTTGAAACCAACAAAGGTAATTTTAAAGTTAAGCTTTTTAATGATCGCGTTCCAAAAACTGTCGAAAATTTTGTTGGGTTAGCTGAAGGCTCTAAAGAGTTTATCGATCCAAAAAGCGGCAAAAAAACAAAGCGCCCTTTTTATGATGGTTTAGTTTTTCATCGCGTTATTAAAGACTTTATGATCCAGGGTGGTTGCCCAAGCGGTACCGGCACTGGTGGACCAGGTTACAGATTTGAAGATGAAATCATTCCTGGACAAAATAAACATGATAAACCCGGTATACTTTCAATGGCCAACGCCGGACCAAACACCAATGGAAGCCAGTTCTTTATTACGACAGTTCCAACACCTTGGCTTGATAAAGGCCATACTGTTTTTGGAGAAGTTGTTGAAGGCTACGAGATTGTAGACCAAATCGGAAAAGTTAGAACAGCCCCAGGCGACAAGCCACTTGAACCTATCACTTTAAATAAAGTGACTGTTCAAAAATAGATAAAAAACCAATAGTAAAAACCTAGACACCTACCATTACAAAATTTGGCGCCTTCTATTCAAGTAGGCGTTTTTGTTGTTTTATAAGCAATATACTCGTTCTGACTCGCTCAAGCTTTGCATCTAATTTAGGTAGAGCGAGGTTGGATCAATATGAGACATCTAATATTTCTAGTTATTTTTATTCTCCATGCTGCTGGTTTTGCTAAGCAAAAACCTTCAAATGCAGAATCTACAAATACTTCCCTCATCGCACCCGTATTAATAAAAGACCCTCAAGATAAGGGCAGTGCCTATGCCGGCGTAATCACCGCTGAACCCACTCCACAACGACTCGACGCTTTAACAATTTTAAGACAAGAGCTTCAGCGCGTAGCTGCACATGAACAACAGCTGTCCCAAAAAAGTGGTGTATTTAAAAGTGTAAGTAAAAGATTTCCAGCTGAATCGATGACATTTTTTATTGCTATTGGCGGAGTAACTTTTGTTTCAATGTGGGAAAAATCTCATGGAGATCCGCTAGCTATGGAACGACATATTCTATCGCTCAAAGATCCTATTGCTCATCTTTCATTTTATTCCTTCATGCAATCTCAAGGCTTTTACATGGATTTTAGAACTAACAGACCAGGTTTCGCAAATATGGACCCCGCCACTCGTAAACAAATGATGACTCGGTTGTCTTATCAAGGCATGGCCATAGGATCATTAGCTGCAAGTATTGTGGCCGACCTAGGTCAAAGCATAAAAATGTGTACAGATAAGTGGATTAGTGGAAAGACCGATGATGTGTCTTTAGCGACATGCGATGAGGCCTGGAAGCAGTGGACTGCAAGAGGTAAATTCACTCAATATTTTCCACAGATTATGTCTTTATGGGCAGCGCAGGCTTCGGTTTCGCTTATTGATGGCGCCATCCTTAAATCTTTCAATAAAGTGACGATGTCTGATTTTGCTAAAAAAATCCTAAGCAAAGATTTTTTAGTTAAAAACGCTTATAAAATTACGGGAGCCGATGTGGCCCTAACAGTAGTTCCAGGTGGTTTGACCATTAAGGCGATCAGGTGGGCCGGAAAGCTAACGAAATTCGGCCTTTTTGTTGGAGTCGATCACTTTTTATCAAACTATACTTATCGACCATTAAATAATTTAATTCGACCGCTATTTTTTAACTTTGATGCAGCTATGATAAATAAACTCTGGCATGAAGCCGATCAGGGCCAGTGGGATGAGACTAAAATCCAAAATTCTGAATCTGCAGAACAGTTTGAAAAAGAAATCGAAAACTACGGCATTCAGATGCAGCAATGGCGCGAACATTTAAATTCCGATGCTGAGGCCGATTTAGCTGGTTGGCTTGAAATGACTAAAAAAATTCTAAACCAGATCGACTACTCTTATAAGTATTATCTTGGTTTTGCCAGTTTACTCTTTGAGTCCTTAAGCACGAGTTCTAAAATTGAAAATGGCGAGCTTAACGCCTCTGCCGCTGATCGTATCTCACGCTACCCTATGAGAACCCTACCTCTCTATGGTGTGTCCACAGGGCCCTATAAAGCTATCGGCGGTCCAATCGAAGACTACTATTTATTGAGTCCAAATGAGCTCGAAAAACGCCAAAAAGAACATATCTTAAATTCCGTAGTTCAATATAAAGAAGACGTAAAAGTTCGCGCACAATATCTTAAAAATTCTGAGTTAAAAGAACTTAATTCAATTTTAGAAAAACTTTTAAGTAATGACAAAAATCGAATTGCTTCAGGCCTTAATGACCTTAACAAAATAAGCATAGAGGCACAAACTTATGATGCGTATTCTGGCGAGTGGAAAAGAACTTTTCAGTATTCTGGTAAGTTCTTGGATATTGCGGAAGAACTAAAAACTAAAATAGGCAAGGCTCAACCTGTGGTTTATCCACTTGCAGGCTACTCCCAAGCCTTTACCGCCTATAGTACCAATCAAATAGTGGCCGAATCTGCTGACTTCGGTAAATGGTCGATAGTTAATAAATACAAATTTAATAAAGAAGCAGATCTTATGATGTATAAAATTATCTGCGGACCAACCGAAGGTCGACTTTATAAGGTAGCAGTGGGAGAAATAAATTTATTAGCACCACAGTTCGATCCGCCTACTTTATTAAAAGCTCACAGTCACCAAGAGCATTTTTGTGGCGGCATGAGAACCACCAACGATTTATATTCAACTGATATTAATGATAAAAAATTGCATGCCTTTTTAATTGAAAATTTTAATTATGAGGTTGTTGGTGATATTAAACAAAAATATGATGCTTCTGTATTTGAAAAATGGTGGTTAAAAGTTGGTCGCGCGTCCGTTGGTGAAGATTTTAAAAAATTTGACCTCGAATACAAAAAAATAATTGAACTTGCATATGACAATTATTTTGATAAAAGAAATTCTTTTAAACAAATTGCTGATAGTATAAACTTAAGTAAATACCTTCCTAAAAGTATTGACGCCAGCATAAAAGCCGAGACCCGTTTTTATTTACAGCTGCTTGCGCGGGCCACAACTCAAGACAATACCTTATTAGCTCCTAAGACAAAATCAAGCTTACCAAATGTAGGCATGACGAATGCAATAATCAATAAAGAACAGCCACGATTCTTTAACTATTTAGAATTTACAACTTTAAGCTCACAATTATCTGATTATATCACTTTATACCAAAAAAACTTTCCTGAAGTGGAACAACTTAATACTTTATTGAATGATTATGCCCAGCTCATGCAACAGCCGGATATGAAGTTTAATAGCTATATAGCCCACTCAAAAAAAATTGATAATGCTCTTAATGATATTTTAGTTCTAGGTGGATTGAAAACATCTAGTACAGATTCTAACTCATCCGAAGCAACTGAAGATTTATCGGCCCCAGCTGCAGAGGCTGTTGCAGGAATAAAACCTGGCAATAAATCATATGAAGATGTCCTTGTGGAAAATCCAACCTACAAGCAAAGAATAATTCTGGCGGCAGTTAGAGGCTTAAAACAGGTTGAATCGGAAATTAAACGCTTTATCCGTATGAAAGCTCTGCTGTCGCTAAGCCTACAGTTAGACAATGAAGAATTTAGTAAAGAATGGAGCCAAACTGAAAAAACCACTACAAAGACATCAAAAGCACAAAGAGTCAGCCCCTTTGGACCTAAATAAAGATGCTCTTGTTGTGTTTAGGTTTTTGACAGAGCTTCCCATTTTGAGGCGTTTTAAAAAAAAAGAGACTTTAAAACAAACAGGATGGTTTTAAGACAAATAAATTAGGTACGAAAATTGATAAACATAAAGTTGCAGAAAAACTTAAAAAAATGGAGATGGTCGAAATGAAAAAATTATTACTAACAGCTATTTTAATATTAGCACAAACTTCTTTTGGTGCACCGGGTAGAGCAAAACCCGTTGTCAAGATGTCAACACTCGAAGCTGGAGCACGTGTTGAGCGTTCTTACACCTACAAAGAAATTGTTAAAGCTCGCGAAGCTGGCAAAGATATTACAGCAGATGCTAAGTTGATGGAAAAAGTTAACAAAATGTTAGATGTTTCATTAAAAGACTTAGTCAGCTTTACAGCTGCAGAAAATACAACTCTTATCCGATTAATGAATGTAAATGCCAAAGATGTTTTAACAGAAGTTGCAAGATTATCTTCTATTGCAAAAGATTCAGCATCAACCACAACTGAAAAAGACATGGCTAAAAAAAGTTTAGAGCTGATTGTTAAAGCTGCTAACAATGTTGAGTCTTTAATTGTAAACAGCGCTGAGGCCCAAAAACAAAAAGATGCTGTTGCTTCAATAATAGAAATTTCAGGAAAGATCGCTTCATTAAATTTTGGTGAAACTTCTAAAGTATTTATTGAAAAATATGAAAAAGCTTTATCAGAAGGTAAATCCCCAGAAGATGCTATTCGTGAAGCTTCAAATAACAAGTTCGGTGCAAAAGAATTACGTGAGTGCGAATAGTCAGTAGAAATTAGATATAAAAATAAGATTTAGAAATTAGGATTTGTACTGATGGTACAAATCCTTTTTGCGTAGAAAAAGAGCAGCGGCCAGCTCAAGTCCTAACTTCTAAATATACTCCCAAATATTTATGTCTATAAATGAATCGTAATTTAATTTCTTTGACACAAATTTTAAGACGAGATACTTCAACTTCAGTGAGTCAAATACCCTTTTCTTTAAAAAAACTTAACCAGAAACTTGACCGAAGAGACTTTGTCAAACTCAGTGGGTTAGGTCTTTCATCACTTTACTTTTCTGGTTGTACATCTTTAGCGGCAAGCCAAGACCCATTTGTAAATCCATTCGATTATTCTGATTTTTCTTTGATTAGTCCTTTTGATCGGACTATTCCAAATAGCGCCCCAAAGCATTTTTCTGGCGATCAACCTTTAAAAGCTCATAAAGTTTTATGGCAAAAAAGTGAATTTTTAAGACTTAATCCGTTTCCGCCTCCTTCTGAGGAGGTTCCTGTTGTCGTGGTTGGTGGGGGCATGAGTGGACTGCTGTCGGCTTATTTTCTAAAGGAGCACCAGCCCGTAATCCTTGAACAAGCCGCCCGATTTGGCGGCAATTCTCGTGGTGAATCCTGGGAAGGACTTGATTACACATTAGCAACTGCTTATATAGGCGTTCCGGCCGTTGGTTCACCAATTCATAAATTTTTTCAAGAAATCGGCATGGCTGATAGTTTCCGAATCAAATCAAGTGCTGACCCTATGTACTTCAATAATAAAAAAATCACTAATGTTTGGGAAACAGGAACTAATACAAAAAATAAACCTCAATTTACCCGACTTGCTTCTCATTTTGAAAATGTATTTAAAGGTGAGGCTGGTTTAAAATATCCGGAAATGCCAACCAACGACCCAGTTGAGAGAAACTATCTTAATGAATTAGATAAAATTTCATTTCGGCAATATGTAGAAAATGTTCTTGGTGAAACCATTGATCCGGATCTCGACAAAGTGCTTGAGAATTACTTTTGGTCTACATTCGCTTCTTCACACGTCGAAACCAGCGCCGCGGTTGGACTGAATTTTTTTTCTAGCGATTTTGATGCCATGGCTATTGCTAAAGGTGGAAATGCTGCAATCGCAGAAGCCACAATGAAAACAATGTCAAAGTCTATACCGCGAAATAACTTTCGGAATTCAAGTTTTGTTTTTGATGTTCGCCGTGTGGGCAAAAAAATTCATGTGAGCTATTTAGATTCTCAAGATAAAATAAAAACAATTTCTGCAAAAACTGTAGTGATGAGCTGCCCAAAATTTGTCGCCTCTAAACTAATTGATAACCTCGAACCTGAACGGCTCGCGATAATCAGAAAAATCCAGTACCGTAGCTATTTATTAGCCAATGTGCTTATCAATAGACAGATACAGGACACTTTTTACGACTTCGCTGATATTTCAAAAAATGCTCCCGTCAAAAAAGGCGTTCAGCACCAAAAAATAACAGATGCCATACATGGCAGTTATCTACAGCCAAAAGAGCCACGAGCCGTGCTCACGTTCTTTCAGGGAATCCCCTATGATAACGTTCGAAATGAAATTTACGATAGAAATTATTACCAACTTGCACACGAGGCCATGAAATCCCAAATTAATGAATTTCTTCCTAAAATGGGAATCAACTCTCAAGAGGTTGTCGATATTCGACTCACACGCTGGGGGCACCCACTGCCCTTACCTAGCGTTGGTAACATTGCCAATGGCAATGTTGATATTTTACGACAACCATTTCAGGAAAGAGTTTTCTTTGTTGAACAAGATAATTGGACTATGCCTTGTTTTGAAAGCACATTTTTTGAAGCTCATCATTTTTCTAAAAAAATATCTGATTTAATTTCCTGATTAAATTTCTAGTCTTGTAACTTTTCGTCTAAAACTAAATATATTTCGATACGGCGATTCTGAGCACGCCCCTCTTCAGAATCATTACTTTTTAAGGGCCTGGTATCAGCATAGGAAGCTGCTGATATACGACTAGAATCTATTTTATGATACTTAGTTAGATAACGTACTACGCTTGTTGCTCGAAGAGAGGCTAGTTCCCAGTTGGACTCATATAAGGCATTTGGAGTAACTGCAATATTATCAGTATGCCCCTCAATAATAATTTTTTTATCGCTTTCCATTAAAATTTCGGCAATTTTATCTAGAGTGCTTAATGCACTTTTTTTGATTTTTGTCCCACCTGGTAGAAAAAATTGCGATGAAGTTAAAGCTATGCGCACGCCAAGGGCATCATGTCTAAGTTGCTGCACATTTTCTTTTTCTGCACCATTTAGTTTTTTATCGATAACGCGACCAATGTATTGTTCAGCTTCAATTGGCACTCCCCTTGCGGGAAAACCTTCCAGTTGAATAAGAGTTTCGCCCGCTGTTTCTCCGCCCACATTACCTTCCTGTGCACCTGCAGAGCCCGAATTATTACCATTCAATTTTAAATTAACCCGTACTGATTTCTCAAAAGATTTTTGTTTTTCTTTATCATTATTCGAGGTGGCGTACATGACGACGAAGAAAGCAAAAAGCAAAGTAATAAAATCAGCGTAGGAAACAAGCCATCTCTCGTTGTTTTCAGGCTCTTCATCGTGGTGGTTTTTTCTGACTCCCGAGTCTTCGTTCATCAGTGGCTCTTATAGGATATAAGTTTTTGTTCGATAAGTTGGGCATTAAGCCCAGTACCAACGAGCAAGGCCACGTCTAATATCATATGTTTATGCCTGGAAACCTCAAGAATA
>JBBTEQ010000081.1:0-5501 GCA_038042235.1 Bdellovibrionota bacterium
AAGAATCTGCTGGGGGCGCTCCTGGAATGGGTGGCGGCATGGGCGGTATGGGTGGCATGGAAGGAATGATGTAATTCTTTTCGAGCTGACTTTAAAGTCTGTTCAACTTAAAACCCCGGAGAAATCTGGGGTTTTTTTATAGGTGCCAGCTACCTTTTGGTGTGGCGGGTCATAGGGTGCCAGCTACCTAAAATAAATATTCAATACCGAGTTGCTCACTTACAGTTTGTATCGAATTTGAAGCGGCGGGGTTGGTGCGTGAACCGGTTCCGCTGAAATTTGCATTAATGTTCATAACGCCTAAATCAATGCGGACATTTAACTTGTCGGAAACTGGATAAACACCAAATAGACCAAAAGAGGTGAGAGAGGGCTTGCCGGTGCCGGAATCAACGGGGGACTCAGCTAACTTTGGCGAAAAGAAAATATCAAATTGTGCTCCGATAGTAATTGGATACTCAGGAGCTAGAGGCATAGCCGCCTTAAGTTGTAGTGCCATAGTGTCAGTCTGTGTGCTGGTAAAGGCCGTTGGCGTTGTTGTAGTCACATTTGTTTGAAGTGAGGCAAAGCCTAGTGCTGCAGAGAATTTGATTTGATCACTAGGTTCTGAGTCTTCAAAGGTATAATCGTAGCCTACATAGCCGGTATGTCGGCTTAATGTATAGCTTAAACCGATCGGAGTAGAACCTGCTAGTGTGTTGTTGCTGCCAAAGTTGCTAAGCTGTGTGCCCACCGATACAAAAATATTTTTAAGAGGATAAATTTGTACGGCTAAATTAATTCCTGGCGCCACGCTGTTTGACGCTGAAACATTAGTGCCCGATATTAATTCTGTTGATTCTTTATATTGGGTGATAAGTCCCTGAATAGTAAATATTCCAAATGAGTTATTTCTATCGAATATCTTCGCTATTTGCTTTTCCGCAGTATCATCCGGTGTTTTTTGTATTTGGTCGTTGTTACTGGCGACAGGTTCATTATGCTGAGTAGTTGGGATGAGTGCGCTTGAAGCGTCGTCGCCAGTAACAGCTCCTTCGGAATTAATAATTGGTTTGGGATAGGCAACATATTCTGAAGGTAGAACTTTGGCGCCAACATCAACTACACCGGTTTCTTTTTCAAAAATAATCTGCGCGAAACTTAAATACGGCTCAACTTTGGTAACTTTTAATTTAGCAATAATTTCTTTTTCAACTCCGACCATTGTTTTTAATTTAGGATGTCGGTTGAGTTTTAGAATTTGCGCCAGACTTAACTCCTGGTCCAAATGCACTCCGTTCATTGAACCTAAATTTAATGTAACATCAAGACCGCGACGGCTGAGCACGTACCCGCGATACGGCAATCGATTTTTTATACTTTGGTACATAATTACAAACTGATCTCTCAACTTTGAAATTTCGAAGATGCTTAAATCCTGAAATGATTCCTCAATTAGAACTAAGCCCTGATCGTGAGTGAAAAGTTTTAATTTTGCATTCAAGCCTCGGGGGCCTTTTGTGATGTAGGCTGTTAATAAACCCTGGGCGTTTGTTCTGGTCAAAGCTTCCAACACATCATTGGGCTCAGAGTCAAATTTTTCGATAAACATTTTTTTTGTGATATCAGGGAATTCAGAGTAACCCCAAACCTTGTCACTTTTTAATAAATCAATTAACAGTTTTTGAATGGGCTGTGCATATATTCCGTTTGTATTGTCGTACACCGGGGCTAGAGTTATGGTTTTAAGCATAATTTTTTGATCGGTAAGGCTGGTGTATTTTACCGGAAATGGACTTTTATTTTTTGCTGTAACCGAAGTCTGTGATTTTGCCGCAAGACTAAGAATTATAATTAATGAGGCGACGCCAAGTTGTTTTATCAAATTATTGGTCATGGAGCTATTTTCCACTTTTTTACCAGTGTACGCAATCACAGTGGGTGTGCAAACTAGACTAAGATCGTTTGAAATGATCTGACAATGCTTGATATTGGACCAGCTTTATTAAAACAATTTCAGAGTTAACAAAGATAAGGTTAAAATTAGGTTATGAAATTCGATATGAACACGGGTGCGACTTTGAGGTGTATAGTTGTTGAAGATTCGGCGTTTATGCGTGAGATCTATTATTACAGCTTGCGTGATAGGCCCAATATTGAAATCATTGCTGAAGCCGCGGATGGTGAAGAGGCGTTACGCCTGATTTCAGAAATTAAGCCAGACATTTTAATTCTAGATTTAATACTGCCTTTAAAAAATGGGTTTGAGGTATTAAGTGAAATGTCTGCGATTTCGCCGCAGACTAAAACGATAGTGATTTCTTCATTAGAGGACGAGACCATGGTTTTAAAGGCAAAAGCCTTGGGTGCGATTGAGTTTTTAAAAAAACCGTTTACAAAAATACAACTAATGAGTGTACTTGATGAAGTCAGTAGTAACTATGCAGAAGTAAACAATGGATAGGCTGAAAAATGGATGAAATTAAGTTTGTATTAAAATGTTTTTTATTTGCAACGTTGCTGCTTGTGCTGACTCAGATTAAGTCCGGCGAAAAAACAATCGAAGGCCATATACAGGCCGCATTGATAAATTCAGAAGTCGCAAATTTTGTTAATAAAGTGGTTGATGGCGGGGTTAAGATGATAAGAGATGGCGGCAGCCTAGCCAAAGAGTCTTATTTAAAATGGCGGTATACCGATACGTCTTCGTCTTCAGAAGCTGTAAATGTCAAAAATGAAAATACAAAAAAAACCAGCGCCGAAGTTAGTGCTGAGCTGACTGATCAAGAATAAATTTCGACATGACATCAATTTTAAAATTAAGCGCTTTTGAAATTGCCCGCGCAATTAAAAAAAAAGAAATCTCACCTTTAGAAGCCGTGCAAACGCATATCGATTATGTTGAAAAAGTAAACCCCAATATTAATGCCGTTGTGGAAAAACTTTATGATGAGGCCTTGGCCTTAGCAAAAATTCAGACCGAACAAATCGCAAGGCTAAACGCACAGGCAATTGCTGATTTGCCGCAGCTATTCGGTGTTCCTTTTACCATCAAGGAAATGATAGCGCATAAAGGTTCTAGAAGAACCGGCGGGTCTTATCACAAAAAAGATGCAGTTATGGATTTTGATGGCAGCATTGTGCAAAGAATGAAAGCTGCTGGCGCCATTCCCATTGCCACAACCAACGTTCCAGAATTGGGATTTTGGGTTGAGTGTTACAATGCTATATATGGTATGACCAATAACCCTCACAATAACTCTCATACGCCTGGTGGTAGCAGCGGTGGTGAGGCCGCACTTATCGCGGCTGGAGCCTCGCCTTTTGGTCTTGGCAGTGATATCGGGGGAAGCATTCGTATGCCATCGGCTTTTTGCGGGATTTACGGCCACAAGCCCTCTAATAGGATTGTTCCTATTACCGGGCATTTTCCCTATGCTATCGAAGATATTAGAAAATTAAAGGGTGGAAAGTACCCCTATACAACTCTTGGTCCAATGGCACGCAAAGCTCAGGATCTGTACCCCTTATTAAAACTGATGATTGGTCCAGATGGAGTTGATCAAGAAACCCTAAATGACTTTAAACTAAAAGAAAGATCAAAAAATTTTTCGCAGGTAAAAGTGTATTATATCAGCGCGCCTGAAATTTTTCTGGCCAGGGGCGCAAGTGCTGAGGTCAGTGAAACAGTTGAATTGGTGGCACAGTACTTTAAAGATCTAGGCTGTAAAACTGAAGCCTTAAGGGCCGATGTGTTTTCGAAGGCAGGTTTATACTGGTCTTCAGCCTTAAAAAGCACGAAAGAAAAAACTTTTGAACAGAACTTGACCAATGAAAAAGGACTATTCTTTATTAAAGAAATTGTCGCTATGGGTTTTAAAAAATCTATTTATACTTTCCCAAGCTTGGGAATTTCGGCAATGGAAAGAATGTTAGGTTTTATTAAAAAAAAAGACAGTTCAGCGATTCTGTTAGAGTTAGAAAACAAAATTAAAGAAATAAATTCTCTTTTAGGAGACAACGCGGTCTTGATTATGCCCACATTTCCTAGCGTTGCGCCCAAACACTATCATGCTATTTTTAGACCTTTAGATTTTTTGTATACCGCGATAGTTAATGCCCTGCAAATGCCGGCGACAAGTGCGCATGTTCGTATGAATAAAAAAGGTTTACCAATTGGGGTGCAGATTGTAGGTGCGCAATTTAATGATCATTTAACTTTGGCATGTGCCGAAGAAATTGAAAAGGGCTTTGCTGGTTGGCAAGCCCCTTTAGGTTGATTTTCTATTATCTATTTCCGCCATTAATTTTGGCGGTAGTTTTGTATAATGCGCTAGCCAAGTCGGTTATATTTCCATCATGATAATAACATTCGCGTTCTTGGGCTTCATTTAAAGCGCGTTGCACAACGGCAATTGCTGATGTGGTTGCATTTTTTTCGTCTATTAAGTTTCCTGTAGCTTTATAGGTGGCATATGATTCAGCAAGAGCTGTTACTATTAAAAGACCAACCGCAGGACCAGCATCTACAGGAGCTAATACGGCAAGAGCTAAATAGCCTAAACCTGCGCTGCTGCCACCAATGAGGCTAGAACTAATTACAAGGGATTTACCGGTTTCAAGCATTTCTCTGAATTGGTCTTCGGAAAGACTGACCACGCGTACATCGCGACCGGCACCCATAATTATTTTACAGGTGTTGTCCATTTTACCGAAGTCACAATGCTTGATTTCTAAAACGCCATTGCGCTCTATCAGCTTGATAAACTCGCTATTGCTTTGATCTTTAGAACAAATATTAATAGTTTTTGAATAAGCTGAGCCAACTAAAATCAGACCTGATATAAATAAAATCAATGAATTTTTCATTTTTAATTCTTTCTGTTATATTAATTACGAGCGCGAACACCCGGGCCATTTTGTTTTGCTAGAGATTTAGAAGCAGGATAAAAAGCCGTTCGATCAGAGTGTAGGCTTTGGCCTTTTGTTTCTATAAATTTCCCGCATGGCAGTTTAGTCATTCCTGGCGAAGCATGAGATGTTGCACTCAATGCAGATATTGCGAAAATTAATAGTAATGCTGTTATCTTCATATAAGATCTCCTTGTTTAAAGCGTCCTTATAAGTCTATGTTGCGAAGATGATGCCAAAGGGGGCCAATGGGGGCGGCGAAAAACTTGAGTATATTCAGGTACCTACAATGGCACAAAAAATCTAAACTGATTATATTTTTGACAGTTCAATTTTAGGCTAACAAGTGTCTTGTTTTGAGACGTTTTTATGAGATGCTTATTTTACGCAATTAGATTAGTAAAACTATTTTTCTGTTGCTTCATTATCTGGTGAATGCCCGCCTTGTGGAATCGGTTTACGCTTCTTCCGGCCCTTAGTGTAGTAGTTACCGTCATCATTGCCAAGACTGGCTCTTCCCGGCATCTGAAGGCCTTTGCAGTCAGGGCAGTCTGGCGAAAACCAGCCAGCACCCGCGCCATCGGTCATTTCTGCGTTAGGATCTCCAGCCT
>JBBTEQ010000082.1:0-9016 GCA_038042235.1 Bdellovibrionota bacterium
TTTGATGGAAGAAAACTTTTAAAAACACAGGGTTCATCACAACTCAGAAAAAAATGGAATGATTTAATCATATCGGGTAAAATCACATCTGAACATCATCTGGTTATGTCAGAAAGTAAATTGGCACAATTAATCAATGAGGAATCTCTAGCAGTTGTACTGGCGAACCCTAGTATTAAGAATATTGAATTTACTGAATGGCTCAATATCTGTCTAAATAAAAATAATTTAATTATTTTAAATGATTATCAGGCTACAGGTTTTTCAAACTACTGGACTTCAGGCCGTAACTGCTTGGTTGTTTCATCACAAAACTGGAAAGACCAGTTGAATCTTATCCCCTCTCCTTTAAAAAATTCGTCCAATCTAAAGCCAACAACTTATGTAACATCTGAACTCTTTGAATCTTCAATTAATGAACTTTCTAGACTGTATGCCAAACTTTTGCAGCAAAAGACTTCCCTGCTTACAACAAAATCTGTTAAACTTTAAACATGACTGAAACCCAAACAGCATCTCAATTACCAGTGCGCCTGCGCATTTGTCTGATCGGGCAAAAAATATCCGTATTTAGCCGTTCAAGCGATACCGGACTATTATGGCCACTGGCCCGAGGCTTAACCGAGCGCGGCCATGAAGTCACAATTATTTCAACCTCTTCACCCCTTAAAAGAGCCGAAGTTTTCAGAGATGGCGTCAGGGCTTACTATCTAAATGAAAACCAACCTCAGTATAAAACCATTCGCTTTGCTGACGCCGTTCTTAAAAAATTTATAAGCCTGAATAAAGAAAAGCCTTACGATATTGTCCACAGTTTGGATAACGCCGGATTTAAAATCGGACGACATAAAAAAAACTTGGATGTTTCAATAGCCTATGATGTCGAAGCTACGAAGATGGCAGAACTGTTCTCGATATTATCTGAAAGTAAAAGTGGAACCGGTAGCTTTATAAGTACCAGTATTAAGTTAATTCTCAGATTTCTACAGAATTATTTTATGTATGATCGTAGTTTACTGGATTCAGCAGATGGAGTCTTTGTTACAACGCCCCAGCAAAGAATGATATTAGAACGTTATTTTCTGTTTCCGGATTTTCATACATATACGGTGCCTTATGGTATTAATTTAGGGGATCTGACGCCAAAGTCTGAATCTGAAAATTTCAAATCAAAATTAAATATTCCGGATAATGCCCAAATTATCTTGGCTCATTCAGATTTTACCAGCACGCATGAGGTTAAACCCTTATTGAAGGCTTTTGAAAAAGTAGTTCTTAAAAAACCCAACACCTATTTATTACTACTCGGAAATGGTCCGCAGCTTAAAAATGTTGAATTCGAAATGCTTAATCTGGCCCTTGGAAGCCGGGTGATTATGCCCGGGGAAGTTGTTGCCGAAGAAATGCTTGAATGTATTCTGGCCTCGCCAATTTATATTGATTTAAGTTCACGCTCAACAGGGCTAGAACCCAGCCTGATTGAAGCCATGGCCCAGAAAAAAGTTGTTATCGGCTCAGAACTAAGTCCCATTTCGGAAGTTATCCAAGATGGGGTGGACGGTTTTCTTGTAAGACCCGCCGATGTTGAAACACTCTCAGTGCTTTTAGACAAGATCATGACTGGTAATGGCATTAATTGTGAGCAAATTGGTGAAAAAGCCCGCCAAAAGATAGTCGAGACTTTTAATCGTAATAAAATGATAGATTCACTTATTGACGCATATAAGCAGATTCTTTTGCGATCTGATAAATTTAAACAGCGCGCTAGTTTTAAGGTCTTCTTTTCAAAGTTAATAAGACCTGTATAATATTGAACAAGTGATTTCAATAACTTAGGTGGATTTATGACTAAAGCGAACCTCATCGATATTCTTTCAGAAAAATCGAGTATTACTCGTGTTAAAGCCGAGGCCGTTGTGAACACTGTTTTTGATACTATGGTTGAAGCTTTGATGAAAGATAACCGTATCGAAATTCGTGGTTTCGGGTCTTTTGTAAATAGAAAGTACGATGCCTACAAAGGTCGTAATCCCAGAACCGGCGAAGTTATAGCTGTCGACGAAAAAAAATTACCTTTTTTTAAAGTTGGCAAAGAATTAAAAGAAGAAATTAATACCGGCAAAAAAAATAATTAGTAAAATAATCAATTATCCTATTTTTTGAGTTCCTTAAGTTTAGACTCAATCCAGCTCTTGTAAGAACTAACCAGAGTTTGATAACTATCTTGAGCACAGACATCATTTTCGGGCCCGACAACATAGGAACTAATACCTAGTATCTGCATTTCGCCTTCAACATTAACAAATGACGGACCGCCAGAATCACCCTTACAAATACCACTACCGCCTCTTTGATTAATTTCAACTTTATTAGCGCTAAAACTTATTCTATAGAGTGATTGTTCTAATGCAGTTTTTCTAAGGATGCGCGCTCCGCCGGAATGCGAGCCTGTTCTGCCATAACCAAAAAAATAAAGATCAGCAAGCTGGTCATTTACGGGATTTGCAATTTTAAAGCTAGAATAACCTGACGGAAGCTCTTCTTCCAAAATAACTAGGGCGATGTCGGCAATCATATCTTTTGCATCTGCCTTGGGATCATAGTCAGTGTGAACAATTAATTCTGAAATTCCCTGAGTATATTTAGTACTGTTATAACCGCTCTCACAGCTTACACTAGGATAAAAGGACACATAACTATTTTTTTTATTTCCAGCTATACAATGCGCGGCTGTTAATAAAACTTTTTTATCTATGGCAACGGCTGTACAAACCATTCCACCTGAAACCAACATCATCACAGTTTTTGAGTCTTTATCCGATGGCTGTACGATATGGCCACCAATAATATTTGCGGCCAGGAGTTCATTTTCGGGAACGCAGGTTCTATTGGCATCGATTTTGTTAGCATGAGGGTTTTTTTCAGCTGAGTTGGAACCCTTATTACAGGCACTGAGTATTAAGAATGTACAAAGAAGAATAATTTTCAGTAACCCCATCCGTCAGCTCCAATCAGGTTATACTCAGCCAAACTATAACCTTATTAGCAAGAATGAAACCACAAAAGTGAGTGTGAAAATTTTATAGAGTCGACGTTAAACTGCGTCGAGTACAAGAGGCGATCAAAACAACGAGATTCGGACATCAAATGGCCTCAACTACGATGCACTTGCGTCTAATGTCGGTATAATTGTTGCGACATACACTCTCATGGACAAATATTTAAATTTAAATATTTATTTGTACTTCTTTATGGAGTACATTTAATATGACAGCTGTCACCCAAGTATTATGGTCAAAGCAAGTGGATAAGCAACTTGTTAAACTACCCAACCATATAATTAAGAAATTTTATACTTGGGTCAGCTCAGTCCATTTGTCAGGCATTGTGGCCACCAGAAAATGCTCTGGGTATCATGATGAGCCCTTAAAAGGAGATCGAAACGGACAGCGCTCAGTCAGACTAAATAATGCTTACCGTGCGATTTATATTGAAAGAAACAATGGATTTATACAGTTATTAGAAGTCATTGAGGTGAACAAACATGAATATTAAAAATTACGTAGGTATCGAGTCTTTAGAAGTAAAATTTGGTCCCATGACTGTAGCTCTCTACATTAAGTCTTTTCGCGAAGCCGATGAAATATCTCAGACCGAATTCGCAAAAAAACTTAAAATTTCTAGAGCAAACCTATGCGATATTGAAAAAGGGCGCAAACTTCTCAGCGCTGAGCGTGCAGCAAAATTTGCCAAATACATAAAAGTACCTGAAGTAGTTCTTATCAAACTAGCGCTACAAGATTTGCTCAGAGAAGCTCAGCTAAATTACCAAATTGAATTAAAAAAGGTGGCGTGAAAAATCAAAATATTCGTTTTAACTCTGAAATTTCACGGATACCCGTTAAAGCCATATAAAGACGTTCAAGCCCAACAGCAATTCCAGACGAGGGCGGAAGCCCAAACTCCAAGGCCGAAAAAAAATTGTCATCTAATTTAAGCTCAGTCTTGCCTTGAGCCTTCTTTTTTTCAAGATCCTCAAGTGCTCTTTGCTTTTGTATAATGGGATCATTCAATTCATAAAATGCATTTCCCAATTCAAAACCGCGCCAGTAAACTTCAAACCTTTCGGCCCAGCCATCACTTCCGAGCCTTGCTAGCGCCGCTTGATAGGGAGGATACTTTTCAACAAAAACCAAGCAGTCCTGTGGCCATTTGTTTTCGATTTTATCGATAAAAATCAGATAAAAATAATCATCAATACAGGTGGCGGCGCTTACGTCGATCGCCAAACGTTTTGCTAAGTCTTTTAATTCGCCAATTGAAGTCTCGAGTTTCAAATCAAAATCACAATATTTTTTAAATAAATCAGAAACGCTAAATGTTAAAACTTCGCGTGGCCTATCAACTTTTAATTGCTCCGCCATGGTTCGAGTCAACTCAACAACATCGGCTTTTATTGTACTTAGATTTGTAAAGGCTCTATACCACTCGAGCATTGTGAACTCTGGGTCATGCCTAGTTGTTTTTTCGCCATTTCTAAAAACACTGGCAATTTCAAATATTTTCTCAGCCCCCTCGCAGAGCATTTTTTTTAAATTCAATTCGGGAGATGTGGGTAAAAAATATTTTGTGGTTTTAGAGTCCAACCTGAATGTTGTTTCAAATACCTCTAGGCTAGGCTCTGTACCTGGGCACACCACTAAACTGGGTGTTTTTACGTCTTGAAACTGTTTTTCCCTAAAAAAACTGCGCACCTGCGCCAAAAATTCCTGCCACTTTTTATGTTCGTGCCACTGTTCACTTTGAGCCAAACGCTCGGTTAAATTTGGCGCCAGCAAAATAATTTGGTTTTCAGGCATCAAGGCTACCAAATCGCCATCTTTTAGAACATCTCTGGCCAAAATATTGGGCGCGTCCTTAAAGCTCAATTCACTTAAGTGCTGTATAGCCAAAGCAACACGCCCCCACTTCAGGGCCCCCTTTGGCATTTCAGGATAGGCCGACCAGTGTTTTTGTAAATACTCATCTCTTAAATTGCTCATTATGAAAAGATCGCTTATAAAAGACCACTATGCAAGAAACAATAAAAAACCATACTGGCGCCATAGCTGAATTACTCCAAACTGAATTTAATACTCATAAAAAATCCGCAGATTTTGTGGCCTTTAAGTTTATTAAAGAAAAAACCCGAGATTTTTCTGTACGCAATGGTAAAACCGAAGACCTTAACGAATTTCATGATCAAGGGCTTTTAATCGAAATCATGATCAATGGCCATATGGGCTATGGAGCCACCGGAGAACTAACTCCTGAAGGAATCAAGAAAGCATTTAACAAGGCCCGCTCGATGACTTTAACTTCATCCCGCCACGCTGTATTTCAATTTGATAAAAATATTCGCCCACCAGCTAAAGGCCACTACGAAACAAATCGAAAAATTAAACTTGATCAGCTTTCGCTTGTAGAGATATTTGACTATCTTAAAAAAACATCTTTGGCCCTTAAAAAAAATGACAAAATAATTACGGCGGCTACTGATGCAATGTTGGTTGAGTGCACGCAACGTTATTTTTCTTCAGAAGGCGCCGAGTTCAGTCAGGAATTTGATATTATAGTCAATTCAATGTCGGCCACAGCCAGCGATGGTAAAGAAACTCAAACTCGCTCGCTGCATGGCGGACGTGGCAACTGCCTACAAGCCGGTGCCGAGTATTTTAATTTAGACTCAGCTTTAAAAGCCTGCGACGAAATTTCGACACAGGCTCTTGAGCTTTTAACCGCCGAAAATTGCCCAACTGAAACCTGTGATTTGATATTATCTCCTGACCAAATGCTGTTACAGATTCATGAGTCCATCGGGCACCCTTTAGAACTGGATCGCATTTTAGGCGACGAACGCAACTACGCCGGCTGGAGCTTTATCAAGCCTGAAGACTTTGGCACCCTTCAATATGGCAGCCCGATGATGAATGTACTTTTTGATCCGAACGCTTCTGGGGAGCTGGCCAGTTACCAATTTGACGAAACAGGAAACACCGCTGAAAAAAAATATCTGATTCAAAATGGCAAGTTAGTGGCAGGTTTGGGCAGCCTTGAAAGCCAAGCTAGATCAAAAATTTCTGGAGTTGCAAACGCCAGATCCAGCTCTTGGAACCGCGCGCCGATTGATCGTATGGCCAATATTAATCTTGAAGGTGGAGGCCTTGCTTTTAATGAAATGATCTCGCAGGTTGAAAGAGGCGTTATCATGTATGCCAATAAGTCGTGGTCGATTGATGATTACCGTCGAAAATTTCAATTTGGCTGTGAATATGCAAACCTGATTGAAAATGGAAAAATAACTAAAATATTAAAAAATCCTAACTACCGTGGCATAACTGTTCCCTTCTGGAATTCTTTAGCGGGACTCACCAAACCAGATACCATTGAATCTTATGGTTCTCCTTACTGCGGCAAGGGCGAACCCAGTCAAATCATTCGTGTAGGCCACTCCTCCCCGTACGCGCTTTTTAAAAATATCGAAGTTTTTGGGGGAGCATAATTTATGAAAAATTATTTAAAAAAATTATCAGAAAATCTGTTCAGCGAATTAAAAAGCGATGAAGAACTTTCTTTAGGCTTACATTCTGAAGAAAGTGAGTTTGTAAGGTTCACCCAATCTAAAGTAAGACAAAATACAAGTGTTAGCCAACATGAACTCACCTTGCAGTTTCAAGCGGATAATAGATCTTATAAATCCACCAGCATCTTAAGCTTAGACCTGGCTACTGATACAACTCATCTGCAAGCAATAGTTGATCAACTACGTAAGGACTTAGCCCTTATAGATGAAAACCCCAAGTTTATCAAAATGCAAAACCACGGTATTTCTGAAGTGCTAAAAAAGAGTCAAAGGCCCAGTACGGCAGATGTAATTAAAAAAATTAGCACCCAGTTTACTGATTCAGATCTTGCCGGATTTTACTGCGCCGGCCCTGTACGCCAGGCTTCTGTCAACTCTGCTGGACAATTTCACTATTATGAAAATGATCAGTTCTTTTTTGATTATTCAATTTATGACGGCCCGCGAGCCGCCAAGGGTTTTTACTCCGAAAACAATTGGGATGATTCAGAGTTTGCAGCCCAAGCCGCGCAGATAAAAAATACTTTATCGCTGCTAAAAAAACCTCAAATTAAAATTAAACCAGGTTCTTATCGAACCTATCTGGCGCCAATGGCGGTGGCTGAATTGGTACAGATTTTCAACTGGCGCGCTGTTAGCCGCAGCGCTTATGAGCAAGGTTTTGCGCCTCTTAAAAAACTCTACACAAAGGAAAAGCTTTTTTCCCCTTTGTTTTCCTTAATTGAAAATAATGAGCTGGGTCTTAATTCGCACTTCAATTCATTAGGAGAACTCAGCCCTCAATATTTGCCCATCATCGAAAATGGCGAACTTAAAAACTTTTTAATTAATACAGCCACGGCAAAAGAATATAATCTGGTTTCTAATAATGCGGACTCTGGCCTATGGAATACCGAGGGCATGCGTTCTGCGGAGCTCAAGCCAGGTACTTTGAGTGAGAAAACCATTCTTGCTCAGCTTGGAACCGGTCTTTTTTTGACAAATTTACACTATATCAACTGGAGCGATCCCCAGGCCGCGCGCATCACGGGCATGACCCGATTTGCTTGTTTCTGGGTTGAAAATGGCGAAATTGTTGGTCCAATTCAGGATCTACGCTTCGACGATACACTCTATAACCTCTTCGGGGCCGAATTAGCCGGTTTGACCGAGCACCAGAGTACTTTTGTCATCACCTACACATATCAAAAAAGATCCCTTGGTGGAATGAAGGTTCCGGGTGCTTTAATAAATAAAATGAATTTTACGTTGTGATTTGGATTTGAATCGTATATAAAACTGTTTAGCTAAAGCTAAAAAACATCACACACTGGAGTGAAAATATGGCTCTTACAAAAATTCAAACCTTCATGAAAAAACTTTCTGAATCTGAAAATGTAAAAAAAGTTTTGGGTGATATCCAAAAGTTAACTCAAGAACTTCAAAAGAAAGTTCAAAGCTTAAGTACTGATGAAGCAGTAAAAAAATATAAAGAAATTGTTAAGAAAGC
Organism: Bdellovibrionota bacterium; assembly: GCA_038042235.1. Lineage (GTDB taxonomy): Bacteria > Bdellovibrionota > Bdellovibrionia > Bdellovibrionales > Bdellovibrionaceae > Pseudobdellovibrio. The sequence continues at coordinate 8,112 of JBBTEQ010000082.1, forward strand.
TTCTCAGGCTGAAGGTGACCTTGAAAAGGAAGTAAACAAAGTTATCATTAAAATCAAAAAATCAGCTACTGATGTTAAAAACGACCTTGTAGTTTACAAGAAAAAAGCCGTTCAACAAAAAAATGAATTAGAGAAAATCTTAAGATCTAAAAAGGCTGGTCCTAAAGCTACAAATAAGTCTGCTCCTAAAGCAAGAAAAGCTGTCAAACGCTCAGTTAAAAAGAAAGCCGCAGCCTCAAAAAAGTAATTGAGCTGAATTTGGCCAACGCCTTGCTTAAAATTTATTCATAAAATGGCTTCAATCATGAGATTGAAGCCATTTGTCATTTTAGGCTCTTTTTAAGCTCTTACTGCCTACTAAGATCTTTTGTGTTAATCCTAGCCTCACAAATTCAAGCTTAAATATTTACTTAACTATTTATCTTACGAAGAGGGTTTTACATGAACATCAATACATCCCTGGGCACGCTGTCTTCAAAGAACGAGTTCATCGGGCGGCATATCGGCCCCTCAGAGCAAGACAAAAAATCCATGCTACAAGAACTGGGTTTTACAAATTCTGATGAATTGATTTCAAAAATTGTACCCAAATCAATTTTAAACAAAGAAATTATGAACGTTGGTACGGGTATTTCTGAATATGAAATTTTAGCCGATCTTAAAAAAACCATGCGCCAGAATAAAATTTTTCAATCCCTGATCGGTATGGGGTTTCATGACACCATCACACCTTCGGTTATATTAAGAAATGTTTTTGAAAACCCAGTCTGGTACACGGCTTACACCCCTTACCAACCCGAAATCTCTCAAGGGCGCCTGCAAAGCTTATTGAACTTTCAGACCATGATTTGTGATTTGACTGCCATGGAGATTTCAAATTCATCTTTACTGGATGAAGGCACCGC
>JBBTEQ010000083.1:0-4557 GCA_038042235.1 Bdellovibrionota bacterium
AGGCACTGTTGATGAAGTACCGTATCAATCAGTTTTTCATTATGTTGTTTTACACATTTTTGCAGAATAAGCTTTTCTAAGCTCTTAGCCCTAGCCGAACCTGACATAATATGTAAAACAAGGTGATCAATTTCTTCAAAGCTAGCCAAAGCATCACCGTTAGAAACGGATAAAAATAAATTTGATTCTCTGAACCGAGAAGGAATAAAAGCATCGGCTTTAGCCGGGTCTACCAGTTCTAAATTCAGTACTAAGTCTTTTAATTGATTAAAACCAAATTGCAACTCTTCAAGGCTAATCCCAACCAGTTTATTCACTCTTTCAAGATCATTAGCATAAGCACGAATAACTACTCTCGACAAAGTACGGCTCAAGTTTGCTTTATTCAGATCTTCAATGTGATAGGCACCATTTTCAGGAGTTAAAATTTTAAGGTAACCAGCGGCATTAAAATTCATTAATCCATTAGCAGAAACAGCTCTCAGAAGTTCTTTAAGTCCATCACTCTTTTCTTTTTTGGAAAGTTCTGACAACAACAACTCTTTGTTATATTCACTTTTCACCGCAAATATTTCAGCTATGCTGATTTGATTTTCAAGCCAATATTTTAATTCAGTAGCTAGCACCTGAAGCGCTGTTGCATTGAAGCCAAGCAAAATCTTTTTGGCTAAACGATCTTCAGGTTTATTAAGTATATTTTTAAACAAGGCATTAAATAATGAATCAAGGCCTTTTTGAGTAAATTTTTTCTTTTCAGGATCTGAATTAATATATTCAAGATCTTGAGCTATTAAAATCAGCTCTACAAGACCTGCAGATGCAAAAATATGATCTTCTTTAATGCTTAATAGATCTCCTACTAATGTCACTATATCAGTTGCAACTAATTTATGTACTTTCCATTTCTCCGCAATTTGGTTTTCTTTTAAATTGTCAGAAAAGTATTTATATCTTAAAAGCTGAAAATAGCCTTCACCGACAGTTCTAACCAAAGGCAACCACTCTTTGCCTTTTAGTGCCGCATCGCCACCAATCACAACTTGCTTAAATTTAATAACCAAGGCCTTGGCTTTAGTTATTTTTTCTACTTTTTCTTCGTTTCCTTTAGATTTAACGGCCTCTATTATCAAATTCATTAAATCATTTATTTCATAGCTTCTTTCAGTGGAGGCCAATAAATTTCCTACCCGATTTAAAAAAACTTCAAGTGCCTCTTTAGCTTTGATAAATTTAGTTTCATTGGTCAGATTGTCGGCAGTCAGAACCCACTTTGATACAATAATTTTCATATGCGGAGCTAATTTTGCAAGCTCGGGTTTTAATCTGGCAATTACATCTATGATTCCATTGATTTCATTTTTTGTTAAAAGTTCAGTATTACCACCAACCAACAATACTTTTAATTTCATGACTTCAGCTAATAGTTCACGGCTTAACCCACCGCCGTCTTTTAAAAATTGTTTGCTCAGAAAATTTGAAATCTCATCAGGAGTGTAGGCATCTTTATTTTTACCACGGATATTGGTCTGAAAATCTTTAAGAACTCCCTGAAGGCAAACCAAGGATCCTGAAACTTGCTCGCCACTGGCATCACCAGCAAAAAACAACTTTAAATCGGCTAAAGAGGGCTTCAAGCAAGCCCCGGTTTTTAATTCGACAACATTTTCATCTTCTGTTTTATTTCTCTCGCCTATTTTAAGGCCGCAACCGATAGAAAATATAAAAAAAAGAGAAAGTACTATTTTGAATAAGTTAGAACGCATAGTTGACTCCAGCAAAAAATCTGTCATTCGCCTTATTCTGGTCTAAATAATTACCTTGAAGGCTGCTTGGTAATTCATTTTCAACACCGATCACATCTGCTCCTAGGCTTAGCTTCGTGCTTTTAAATGGTGAATATTTAATCTGCACCGATAAAAGTGAACCTTTCAGCTCTTGGTCATACGTCATCATTAAGTCAGTTTCAACTGCATTGTTTGCAACAAAAAATAATTCATTTTTAAGACCTACACGAATCGGTTTTTTAAACAGGGTTCTGGAAGCCGCCAATGCAGTTGCGCTCTCTTGTTTTTGACTGTTTAAATCTTTTATTTCACCGCCAGAAACCGAAGCGCCACCCATGTAAATTTCAAATTTTCTTCCGAAACTTTTTGATAGATCCAGCGATATAAAAAAGCTCGAAATATTGAGCGGGTTTAAAGTTTGAATGGTATCTGATCCAACTGCGACTTTATTTTGTGGTTGATCGGCTAAATATGACAAAGTCGTTTTAATGTTCTCATAATCCAAATTTAAATCCAGGGCCTGTACTTCATGAAATAGCACCTGCGGTGATAAATAGACATAGCCCTCAAAATTTGAAATATCGCTGAATGTATCTCGCGACAAAGCAATTTGATTTATGGGCTTTTTTGCGTAGGTTGCCGTTAATATATTCCTCTGAGTGTTATTTTGCCCTGCATAGAGATGTAACATATAACCGGAGTTTGACATAAGCTCAGCTAATTTGTAATCACGGGTTACGTAGTTTATATTTTTATCTTCTGAACCAATTCTAAATTTGGATGGTGGTTGCTGTGCCCATCTATTTGAAGTTATGGCTTTTCCATCTTCGGTTTTAATCTGAGGCCCTTGATTGGGAATAAAAATAGGCATAAAGGCCGCAATAATTCCGAAGCCTCCCTGCGACAGCTGCCCGCTGATTCCGGTTAAACCACCCTCAAGAAAATTAATATTATCATTTGTAAAATTAGATTGCATTAATCCCAAATTGAAAAATGAATCAACAAAACTGAGATTTTCTTTTTTTCGACCAATCGTTAAATTATTTTTAGAGCTGCCATAACCCACATAGGCTTCTGGAAAGGCATAATAAACACTGTTCGGTTCTGAAAAAGAACCCAGTATTAAATTTGTTTCACTAAAAAAAGTACCTGTTTTTTTATAATTAAAACCAATCTGAACCTGTTGCTGAGAATTACTATCAACACTAGACGCCTCGGCATAACTGATGGCTTTTAAATCAAATTCAATCGTAGCACTTGATTTTTCATCATTATTTTTCTTAGTTTTTTTATAAACAGAGATAGCTGTAGGTGCTGTGGCTTTGGCCTGTATTGTACTGGTTTCAGCCATAGCCAATACAGCCCAGAACGAAGCACATAGAAATACAAAGCATTTTGAGCAGTTCAGCTTATTGGTGTACATGCAGGTACTACTTGCTATAATTATTCCAGCTTTATAACAAGCCTAATAGCTTATAGAATGCTTTTAATGTCTAAGAGTTTGACAGGGGCAGTTTAGGGCTACTGGCGCTTGGTCGAGTTTATCTAGTTGTAATATAAAGACTTAAGCCACTTTACGTATAATTTGATGAAAGGTTTGCTCGTCAGCTTTTTGCTTACCCCAGTGTAAGTGTGCTCTTAGAAAAATTTTTACTAATTGCTGGTCAAACTGGGTTCCAGAGCATCTTTTTAATTCAGAATAAATAATATCATCCGGTAGTCCTCGGCGATAGATACGATCTTGCGACATGGCATCGTATGTATCCACAACCAATATAACCCGCGACATTAATGGTATTTCTTCTCCCATTAATTTATCTGGATACCCCTCTCCATCAAGTCTTTCATGGTGGCCACGAACAGCCGGGATAATTTGTTTGAAAAATGGATACGGAGCAAAGTGTTTAAGAATTTGTTCGCTTAAAACACTATGACTTTGAATAATGTCTAATTCGTAGGGATCTAACTTGCCGGGCTTAAGTAAAATACTTCGCTCAATGCCCATTTTTCCGATATCGTGCAGTAAACCTGAAAACTCGGCAACCTTTTGTTCGTATTCATTCAGGCCCATCTCGGCCGCCAGCTTACGGCTGAACTCACCAACCCGCAAGCAATGATGATAGGTGCTGGGCTCAACAGCTTTTAGGCTCTCGAGCAGAGATTTTACAGAATCATAGGTCCAATCAGGTATATCACCCCAGGCCATATAAGCTACCCCTATATATAAGAATATCGGACTTTTTGGTACTGGACTTGAGAAAAATAACAAAATTTCTCATACTGAAACAATGAAAAACACCATCACGCACCACTTCTATCTGACCTCAGTTTTATTGATCATTACAACCGCTTCATTTTCTGCCAAAGCTGAAAAGTTTAAGGTCAAGAAAGTTAAAGGCAATCAGGCTGTAATCGAAACCACAACTGTACTTGAGGAAGATCAGACCTATGAATTTATAAGTGAAAGTGTATCTCAGGATGTTGACTATAAATCTAATGTTCTGAAGTCACGTGAAAACTCTTTAACTTTAGGTGGAGAGTTCAATTTTTTACGAGCCAGCAATTACCAAAGCAACACTTATTCTCTTCAAGTACGTTACGGCTGGAACTTCTCAAGTGTGGAGTTAGGCGCCCTTCTTAATATGGTCAGCACAGATGTTGGTGCTGGAGCCACAACAACAGTACTTGGCGGCGGTTATTTTGACTATAATCTGATAGCCAACCGCGACCCCAAAAAAGTAATCTAGGTTGCTTTTGCGGTTATAGGGGATGG
>JBBTEQ010000083.1:4567-18454 GCA_038042235.1 Bdellovibrionota bacterium
ACACTTCAAACAAATTTCGGTGGCTTTATCAGCTACTTTATCGGCCTAACTTCTACCGCACTTAGGGGTGAGCTTTATGGTATTTACCAACAAGTCAACACCACGGCATTCCAGAATACTGTAACCGGAGCCGGGGCCAGAGGTTTGCTCGTTTTTTATTTTTGATTTTTTTTTAATTTCAACAGATTATTAAATTTTATAGATTTATTAGCCGCAGTATTTTCGTTTAATTGTTGTTTTATTAAATTTTTACGCTTACCGATATCAACCATCAGTTTTAGTTTTTCTATTAATGCTTCGATTTTAAAAGGTTTTGAAATATAATCCGTAACGCCTAACTGCAAAAGTTCAACTAGACTGTCTTTGTCATCGTTAGCCGTAATCACACATATATTCAAATCCATATTCTTTATCAAACTTTGTTTAATAAATTCTATTCCACCCATGACTGGCATATTCATATCACATAGCACAAGTACAGGATCAATATTTTTTTGAATTAATAAATCCAGAGCCTCTTTCCCGTCATAGGCCTGAACAACATCATAGTTACCCATCTTCACAGCCTCTGATAGGGCATCATTTATACTAACTTCATCTTCTATTATCATAACTAAAGATTTGTCCAATTATCTCCCTTACTAAAACATTCGTAAATTTACTTACCTTAATCTTATCGTCATTATATGGAAAAAGATTAAGTTTTTGGGCATTCTTTTCGACAAAATAGACAGATTCGCTTTAGTGAAGCAAAACAACTGCTGAACTGTCTCAAGATGAGATGTTGTTAATTTTAAGTAAAAAAAAAGACCTCTTTCGAGGTCTTTTTTTCACTAAACTAAAAGTAATTAATTTTCTTAACTACTTAACTCAATTACCACTTGATGTCGTCTGCTTTGTGACCAGTGCTAGAAAGAGCTGCTCCATAAAGAGCTTTCATATATCTTTCAGTCTCATCAGGAGTGATTCCAAGGTTAGCCGCAGATCGATTTGTTAATTCGCGAGCTATGCTTGAATCGCCAGCTTGGTAACCTTTGAAAGCCGCAAGTGCTTCTTTAAATGACGCGCCACCAGAAAGTGTTCTGAAAGTTTTATCCATATCTTGCTCAGTTACTTTACCACGCTCAGCAGCCATTACGCCCCAAGAATTTAAAGCAGAAGCAATCGCAACGGCTTTAGATGAAGGTATACCATAAGACTTAGTTAACTTCGCAGCACCGGCTTTAATTAATTTTACGTTAGCTGCAGATTTAAGTGCAAATGAATCTGAATCACCGCTTTTATTTGCATCTTTGTTGTTAATAGCCTGACCGTAGTTTGAAGCTCCGGTATTTGCAGAGTAAAGAACTCCGTTTTTACCAAACCAATATTGATTACCCGATACGTTTTCCCAAAAAGCTCCTGTATTACCCACACCGATTGTATTTCCTGAAATGTGTCCAGCGAAATCTGATGGATCAGCAAAATATTGGAAAACACCCAAGTCGTCATAAACAGAGGCTGTTCCAAAACTATTGAATTGTACATACCACATATCATCAGATCCAAAACCCTGCTGATTGTAATTAGGATCAGCCGATACAGTTACCCGCCTACCTGTTGTTCTAACAAAAGTACAACCTGGAGTTGGTTCAGATCCGCCACCTGCACCAGAACGGCAAACATCACCGAATACTGTTTCATACGGATATCGAATAACATCGCTAGATTCATAAACAGCTGGTTGACTTCCGCCACCGCCGCCGCAAGCCGATAATACAAGAAGTGCTAATACCGTGCTAGCTTTTAAGGCCATTTTATTTAAGTTCATATTTCCTCCGAAATATTTTAAGTTTTATGATCATATAGTATAATGATCGTTATTGTTTTTAATGACACCACGTTAATGGACACATGGGTGTATAGCAAAAACCATGACCAACTTTTTTGGCACCAGTGCTGATTAAATTCACTTTGGCAGTTGAAATTCGGAAAAATTTTCAGGGTTGACGATAAGACACTCACTACAATAAGTAAAAAAAAAGAGCCAACTTGGCTCTTTTTTAATAGGACTTAATTTCTGTCAGATTCTTAATATTTCAGTGAAAATCTTAAAATTTTATTGGCGCACTGGTAGTCCATAGCATAACCCGCATTTTCACCTAAATAAACCGGTAATTCCAGAGGCTTACAGCCTCTTTCAGATTTTAATCTCAGGCGCGCCGGCGTCAGCATCTGCTGCAGTTTTCCGTCCCTCGAGTAAACCGGCACTAGCATACGAATACCGCGCGAAAGCCCGCTGGATTCTGTTGTAAAAAGCGCTGGTAGTTTTTTGGTTTCATCAAACCTATCTGTTATCGTAATAGGAAAATACAGCTCAACAAAAATCGAATCACCAAAATAGGTGTAGCGATTTAAACTGCGGCTTACAACTTGGTCTGACATTATATCATGATATTCAAGTTCACTATTAGTGATTAAAAATACGCCTTTGCGTTCCTTAGATTGAAACCCAGCCTTAACTAACAAGGCGGCGTCGTTAACCGCTCTTTGAGATGAAATCAACTTATCAAAAATCTGTTGTTTCTCAACATCAATCAAAGTCACACGCTGTCTTTGACCTGAATCAAGACCATACCACATCATGCCACGATACTCACTGGCTTCAGATGATAGACTCATCGTCTTATCAGCAAAAGTATCAACTAAATTCCGATAACTCACACTGCCCGCAAAATTCTGCATTTTAACTTGAGAGCTGATTTTTCCATTTTGAATGTTGGCAATCGAAAATTCATTAATATAAGACGGCATCGTTTCTGTTCCCAAATTTTTAGCGATTAGAACAGTGACAATTCCATTAATAGTCTGAGTCAGATTAGATTGAATAACATCAACAATGCGCTCATCAGATCTGGCCGTCGTAATTTGTTGAAGTTTGAAATCTGCGTCTAAATAGTAAAAATGAATATCGGACTTACCTTTGGCATTTTTAGCAGTTTCTTTAACATTACCATCAACACTCCATAAATCCGTAATATCCCAGGATTTCACAATTTCCTGGCCTTTACCCACCCAAGCCGGACGCATTTGGCCATTGATCTTCATCCAATAAAATACATAGGGAAGAGCGGCACGTTTATCATCAAAAATCACATATTTTTTAAGATTCATATTATTGTCAAAAATATAAAAATGATTGCGGTAATCACCATAGATAGTGGCTTCTTTATCCAGGTATTCGATTATTCCGTAAATATATTCGCTGACGCCATCGCCATCTAGATCAATACGAGTTTTGTATTTAGGTCGAGTTAAAGACAAATCCCCATCAAATTTTAATTTCTGGATTTTTTCAACCTGGTAACTTTTCTCTGAGGCTCTGACTAAACCAATTTCAAAAATGGTTTTATCCTCATCGTTTTTGCCAGTTACGAAATAATCTCGAGTTGATTGTTTATTATCTAAAACCTCATCAATTAAAATTAATTTTAATCCCCGAGGAATGGCTCCAATTAAGTCATATTGGACCACATCCCCTTCAGTAATAGCACTTGACACATTTACTAAGACTTCTGCTTTGACCTCAAATTGACGGTGAATTTTACCCTCGATATAAACTGTAATTTGATATGACAGTTCACTTGGCAAGCGCGATAGCGAAGCAACACTTTGATCTTTAATTTTTAATTTTACATTAAATGATTTTTCTTCTGACTGTAACCAAACGCTTGTGTCTTGCTGGGCTTCAACCGCTAAAACTACAGGCTCTAACTCAGAATCAAGGCTTGGCTTAACCACAACTTGAATTTTTTGATTTTGTATGTTTTTCCAGTAATTTTTAAGAATTAGAGGAAATTGTAAATCAGATGATTTGCGATCCCAGTTGATAACTTGTACGTCTTTATTAGCCGGTAAAATCAAAGCTTGCTCATTCGCCAGCAAAGAACTCGTCATATCCAGCAGACCGGATAAAACCGTTTTCTTATATTTAACAGAGCCATCAACCGGATTCATTTTTCCATTTGTTGGACCAACAAGTACTGGTAACTCTGGTTTTATGTCGCGAGCCCCTAAAATCAGGCGCGGATAAATTTCTTTGGCAGGAATCCCGCGAGACAACATATCAGCCACAACTCCTGTAACAAAGGGTGTTGCCTGCGAAGTACCCGACATATAATCGTAACCAGAGTAACCAGGTAATCTCGTTGAACGAATATAGTTAGGTATTGTTGATAGTATCTCCGCGCCAGGCGCCGCTATATCCACACCGAAACCAAAGTTAGTGAAACTAGAAAGCGATCCATCTGGAGAATGAGACGCAACACAAATAACACCTTTATACTGACATGGTCTTAATAAAGCATTGGTTGAATCATTACCAGCGGCCGCTACAATAATAATTCCTCTTTTTTGTGCTTCTGCAATAGCTTCTTTGATAATTTCCGAATTTTGTCCCTCGGGCCAGCCAATAGACATACTAATAATTTCGGCACCAGAATTCATCGCATAGATAATACCGCGACTGACACGTTCACTAAGATTATCCTGCGTTTGATAACCGTTACGAACTTTTTCGCTAGGCGATAAATCAATACTAAATGGCTTCATCGGTTGATTTGGACCTTCGCCAACAACCTGTACTGGAATAATTTCTACATTCTGCGAAACCATAGCCACAATCCCGGCCACATGGGTTCCATGCCCTACTTTATCCGTAAAATCTGGTCGACCAATTATATTATTAGGGGTATTCTTAATATCTAGATCTAAAATACTCCAGCCACGGCAGTCTGCTGGATAAACATCTTCTGGCGCAATTAAAATTTCTTCTCGGCATTTAGAAATTAATGCGGAATCATCTTTGGCCTCTGCTTGACACTTATTTAATTTCGCGAGTACTTCACATTTAGCGGCATCAAAAGTAATGACAGACTTTAAATCATTGTGTGCCAAATCCAAACCTGTATCCAAGATGGCCACTTTAACTTTTCTACCTTTTATTCTGGGCGCCAAGCGTATGTCTTCACCCGCGATAGCTTGTAATTTGTAACTTTGTAAAGGATTTATGTAGGTGTTCACCGGGCGGCCGGTATTTTTTAACCCCCACATTAAATCTTGATGTTCAAATGCTGAAGTCGTTACTGATATAAAACACAGTATCAGTACATATTTTACAATATTGGTAATCATTAGAAACCACCTGTTGTTTGCTCGAGCTCGGTCGAATTGATTTTTGATTTTTCAGCGATTACGCTAATTAATCCATTAGCATAAGGATGTTTTTTATTAGGTTGTCCGTAGACATTCGAAACATAAATACCATCGTCGCCATCTTCATCACCTGTTCTAAAACCCGTAACTTCTAAATAATAGATGAATTTTTCAGCTCCTAAATAATTGAGCAATGTTGCAAGCGGAATATATTCATTAAAAACATAAAGAACTTTGGCTAACCATTTATTCTGTTCCCTTAAATCCCCCACTGGAAACTTACGTGAAAGTTTAATGAGTTTTTCCATCCATCGATCCAAACACTCATATTCTGTTCCCTCTAATGAACCTCCAAAATAATAAGCATTAAAGCCTTTTTGACTATTACTTCTCCTCAACTTAATATAGTCTATACATTGTTTCATATAAACTTCGCGACCGATTTTTTCATCGCCAGCACCGATCATTTTAATTAAATTATTATAGACATCTTTATCCGCAGCTCTTACTTTTCCAGTGAATGTTTGACCAATTATTTTAAAAAATCTTTTAAAAAATTTCTGCTTTGGCTCTGACGGCAAAGCAGCATCATCATAACCAAGCATCAAATCTTTTATTGCCTTAACCCCGTCAGGTAATAACGAAAGATGCGAAGTCACTCTGAAAAAATCTACCTTTTTAACTTGTGATAAGGCCCCTTCAGGTACAAGAGGATAATCCGCAAAATTGATACCTTTTGTTTTTGCTTTCACCTCTTCTATAATATTCATCATTTTCTTGTGACTTAAACTCCATCCACCCCAAACATGTTCAATCACGGCAACAGAAGGAAGAGCTCCATGTCTTGATTGCGTCAGCTCGGTGTCGGTTCGTATGGTGGTCCACTCTGCATGCCCGAATGGCATTTGCGATGGATTCTGTGTTGCCTGACCCAATGTAGGTGCGTAAGTTCCTAATGATAATTTACTTAATGTTTCTTTTATGGCGCCCTCAGCTGTCTCTAAACCAAAACCAAAAATATCGCGACCAAACAGTGAACCCATTTTATAAGTTACAATTTGAATAGGCTGGTTTACAACCTGAACTCCGTTAATTAAAGTCGGAACCTCAGGTTTTTTTATAGTTAATAAATGTTCTTCTTTAATACTGTTTGACCTGAATAATAATAACTTAACTTTAAACTCTTTGGCCCACAGCTCATGATCAATTTCGAATTTCTGATGTTTAAAGTTATCATCTAGTGCATCTGAATTGGATTCGCGTAACAACGACCTCAGAGCCAGTGCGGCCTTGTCACCGAAACCTCTCATAGTATCAATTTTTTTCTGCAACTCTTCATCAGGCGAGATCTCTTGGCTATCAACCTTACCTATTAATTCTGGATTATAATTAAGTATATAGGCATCTGTATGCAGATCTAATTTTGTTGTTTGATAACGAATCTTCAATAGGTTTATAAAATAATTCACATTCAATTCCAAACCGAAAGCTTTGTTGTTTTGATGCCTGATATAAACCTGTAAACCCGCCTCAGTTCTTACAAACTGGGTCTGCCTTAAGATAATCGCATTTGCATCGGCTGTTAAACCCACAGTCGGTCGCATCGGCAAACTTAGGCCAATCATAGAATCTAGAGCGGTGGTGTAACCGATTTGCGCCGCCAGACCAATTGAATCTGTAATCGTGAAGACCTCACCTACTTTTAACGAATTCAAAAATTCAGTTAAATTTCCATCCTTAAGTGGTTTAGTAAGCGATCTTAATTTTGTTGGAATAAACAAATCTGTTTTTTTAACTTTATCTACATCTTTAACATCTGTTATCGGTGTTACGTGTACAAAATTTCGAATATAAGAAACACCACCGCCAAAAACAGAATCTATGCCATTTAATCCGTCCAGAACATGCACATAACCTAAATTTGCCGAAACTGAAAGACTATCCACCATTTGAATAGCCGACTGACTTCCGTAAAAAGTACCTGTCGTAATAATACGATTAGCTGTGGCATTTGCACCGACTGTAAAAACCTGAGCATCGACTAAGGGTTTAACTCCATTAGGACCAACTTCAATACCAACAATATCCTGACTTATGAGCTGCAAATGCTGTAATTTACTTGAAAGCTGGCTTAATGCGAATTCCAACGCTGTAGATTGTGCCTTGATTTTTAAATATTTAATAAATCCGCCGTCCTCAAAAGGTGACTTACGATCACCGTGGGCAAATCTTTGCGGGTAACCCGGAATTTGTTGTTTCATAACCTTTCCATCTACAACAATACCATCGCCCGAATCCATTTTAAGTGAAGGCATTTGCACGCGAACCAGTTGCGCCACTTCATCATTTGAAAAAAATGTCTCCATCATATTGTTATAACGATGTAGTACTTTCGCTTTAACTAGCGCAGTCAACTGCGAAGGATACGAGGCCGCGACAACAATTTCGTTCCAATCTTTGTCGGTTAATTCCGACATCTTTCTTAAAATCCAACGAACATCGTCGTAGGATGTAATGTCATTAAAATCTGAACTGAATGCAAAATTTAAGTAAGCATAGCCTCCACGCACAGCAACTGATTGCGCTGAAAACCGGTTAATACTTTCTTCGGCGTTACCAATCATATAAGGAGCAATTAAGGCGCGATAGGCACGTGATTGAGCATAAAGTGATATCGTGTTTTGATTTGACGGTGTTAAACCATCAAACAAATTCGGTACTTCCGCGTTCAGTTTCTCTAAATAAGATCCATGCACAACAAGTGTAAATTCACTTTCATTTTTGTCAGATAAAAAACCCCGGCTCTCGGGCTCTAAAGATAAACAACTAATGGCTACTTCATCAGGACCCGCAACGCAAAAAGCCTGTTTAATAAAAGTGTTCATCTCCTCTAAACTGCTAAATTTTAATTTTATTGATTTAAGATATTTAGGCGACTCTTGATAAATACCTATTTTTCTTAATAAGGCTGCCTTTAATAAGCTCGCGTGCACCTGCAAACCTGACTTAAGACGATAAACTACAGTTGAGTTTTTCACACCCCGAACATTAATAGCGTACATGCCTAGCTCACGAACGACTCCTACAAAGCTATCATAAATGAGCCCCTCTTCTTGAGACGGCATCTCGTTATGCAGATTTTGATCAATAGCTGTATTGCTGGCTAAATCAGTATTTTGCCAAAAATTGTTTTCAAGTGGATTAATCGTAGACAAGTCTACATTTTTATCAAATTGTGACTTAATATCGCCCACTGACAGTATTTTTCCATCAGCTCCCACCAGATCAAAAGCGGGTTTAGTCAATGTTTTCAAAGGGATACGAACTGTATTGTCTTGAGCGCTAGCTAAAGATACAAACCCCAGAACAAGCGTAAATAACAGATACCTAAAATAATAGTTTTTCATCAAAACCTCGCTTTACAAATTGAATTGCTAAAATGAGGCCTAAAATGTGTATCGTTTTGAGACATAAATCTTTGACAAAAGTGCTGCTTACGCAAATATTAGATGGCTATGTCAAACCCTGAATTGAAACCTACGCCAAACCAAAGAAGTATTTATGAATTTAAGATCGATCAAATCATAGATCATACTATAGAAATACGTGAACTCATTCTTGAAATTAACAACCAGCCAAAATTCAATTTTAAGGCCGGTCAATTTGTAATGCTGCATGTGCCGGTAGAGGGTGCAGCAAAGCCGGCGCTACGTGCTTATTCGATTGCTTCAACCGATGAACAAAAAAATGGTTTTAAACTTGTATTTAAGTTTGTTGAGGGCGGCGTGGCCAGCCAATTTGTTTGGAATCTTAAAGGTCAGGAGATTTTAAAAGTCACCGGACCCTTTGGAAAAGTTCACTTTCAAGAACCACCAACCGAACAGGTTGTATTCTTAAATACTGGCAGTGGAATATCCCAGCATTTTTGTTTTATTGAATCAAAAATGAAACTCTATCCTAATCTGAAGTATAAACTTTACTTCGGAGTGCGTAAAGAATCTGATATCTATTATGAATCCGAACTTAAGCGACTGCAAAAAAATCTACCCAACTTTGAGTATCACTATGTGCTCAGCAGGGCCTCTGATACCTGGCAAGGCAAAAAAGGTTATGTTCAACACTTTTTAAAAGAAACAAATTATCATCAAATCCCCACAACTTTTTATCTATGCGGTAATGGTGGCATGATCAAAGAAGCCAAACACCAACTATTAGAAATTGATGGTCTCGAAAAAACAAAAGTCTGGGCTGAGGCCTTTGATTAAGCCAAATAAATACAGCCAGGCTGTGCTTGAACTGACACTTGCCGGAATCATCTGGGGCGCTTCGTTTACACTTGTTCGTTGGGCGTTAATTGATTTTTCAGCCACCACCCTAATTTTTTGGAGATTTGTCATCGCATTCCTAGTGGGCGAAGCCATTCATTATTTTGCTAACAGAAAACTTTTTAAAAACTCATGGAGTGATGCAAGACTGGCGCTACTGGCTGGCGTTTCTTTAGGTTTAGCACTTTTTTTACAGACTTTTGGTTTAAATTATACAACCGCCACAAATTCAGGTTTTATTACATCGCTCTATGTAGTTTTAATTCCGATGATAGCCGCTCTATTTTTTAAACAAAAAATAAAGATGCACCATATTGTATTGAGCTTAGTTGCTTTTACTGGAATGGGTTTTTTGCTGGATTTGAAAAACTTTACTGCTAACATTGGGGATCTACTCACTTTGGGTGCAGCCTTTACTTCGGCTTTTCAGATTATTTTTATCGGCAAGGCGGCCAAACATGCTAAAAGCGCTTTTCGCTATAATAACTATCAAACTTTTTGGTCTTGTATAACAATTTTACCATTTTTGGTTATCGAAGTTCGAGGCAAGAATATAAATTTGTGGCCTGAAAATCCACAAATGTTATCCATCATGTCAATGGTAGCGTTAGCCTTGTTCGTCAGTATATTAGCTTTTTACCTGCAAGTACGCGCGCAACAAACTTTATCAACAACCACTTCTAGCATGCTCTGCTTGCTAGAAGGCCCATTTGCCTTTATCTTTGCCGCTTATTTTTTGAGTGAATCCTTGCAGGGAGCTCAGCTCTTTGGTGCCTTAGTCATCTTACTGAGCTGCGTACTCTCGGTCTATATGGATAGACCGAAAACTTAGCTCTCTAAGATTCATAATAATAACTAAAATAATTTAATAATCGCGGCCAGAATTCCAATAGTCGTCGCCTGCATTAGACCAAACTTAATGGTCATTCTATTTTCTAATGAAGAAAACTGATACTTAAGCTCTGCAAACTCATTTCTTAATTTTGCGAAATCGGATCTTAAACTGGCGATATCTTCTTTTAGCTCTGATCTTAAGTTTGCAATGTCTTCTTTCAGTTCTGATCTTAAATTTGCGATATCTTCTTTTAGCTCTGATCTTAAGTTTGCAATATCTTCTTTCAGTTCTGATCTTAAATTCATGATATCTATCTTCAACTCGCCTTTTACATCCATCAAATCAGATTTTGTAGAAAAATTATGTTCCATAAATCTATAAAAGACGTTAATGGTTGCCTCTGCTTGATCACGAGAAAACCCCGCCTGCTCCAGCTCTTTACTATACGCCAATGCATTAAACATTTCCACCTCTTTGCTGTTTTCAATGTTAAATAGCAAAAAATGGGGCTGCTTTATATCATTATGAATCGGTTATGAGATCCGAAAACCAGATATCAGGATTTAATATCGATTTTTTTAGCCTCATACATCGACCACAATACCGAAAGCCCTAGAATAATGGCGCCGCTTAAAGCCGTAAGCCATTCCGGAAAATGAAAAAAACTATCAAGTAGCATAAACAAAGCCAAAACCCCTAAGGCGTAAAAAGCGCCGTGCTCTAAAAATTTATACTGATTTAAAGTATCATGTTCGACTAAGTATAATGTAATACCCCTCACAAAAAATGCACCGACCCCAAGACCAATCATGATAATTATGAGCTGATTTGAAATTGCAAAGGCACCTACAACACCATCAAAACTGAAAGACGCATCCAGAACTTCAAGATATAAAAACATTCCAAAACCTGAACTGAAAAATTTCATTTTTGTAAGATGGCCATCTTCAAGTACCCCACTAATTCCATGAACAACAAGGTAGGTTAAAATCCCCCATAAATAAGAAACCAAGAAGGTCAGCTTATCAACTTCGGGCATATACGAATAAATCAGCATCATGACCATTATGGCCATGATTAATTCTATACTTTGAAAAACTGCGATTTTAGACGCTGGTTTTTCAATAATGTGAATCCAATGCACATCTTTTTCGTGCGAAAAAAAATAATCTAATGCCACCATCAATAAAAATGAGCCACCAAAAGCACTGACCGCCAAATGTGCAGCTTGCATCATTTTGGCGTAGTCTTCGGGTTTAGATATGGCCATAATCAGTGAATCATAAAGTGAAGTATTAGAAATCACAGCAACAATAACTAATGGAAATAAAAATCGCATTCCGAAAACTGCAATGGCAATACCCCAAGTTAAAAAGCGTTTTTGCCAGACTTTACTCATTTTTTTTAACACTGTAGCATTGACCACGGCGTTATCGAATGAAAGTGAAATTTCAAGCACACTTAAAAGCAAGACGACCAATAATACTTGAAACACTAGCGATATATTCAGTGTATTATTCCATGTTGTAGCACCCGCTATTAGCAAACCCGCCACTAGCGATAATATCGGTATAAAAAAATGTTTCATTATTGACTCCTTAGTTGATTCCAGCTTTACCAAAGATAGGTTTTAAAAACTGGCCCGTTATACTTTTTTTAATTGTAATGATTTTTTCGGGAGTTCCAGTGGCTACAATTTCACCGCCACCTCTTCCCCCTTCTGGGCCGATATCAATAATGTAATCCGCAGTTTTAATAACCTCAAGGTTATGCTCAATGACTAAGACCGTATTACCTTGATTTGCAAGTTCATGTAGTAGCTCAACCAATTTACGAACGTCCTCAAAATGCAGACCCGTGGTGGGCTCATCCAGAATATAAAGAGTTTTGCCAGTTCCACGTCTTGAAAGTTCTTTTGAAAGTTTCACTCGTTGAGCCTCACCGCCGGAAAGCGTGGTCGAAGACTGCCCCAATGTCATATAATCAAGTCCGACTTTCATTAGAGTTTCAACTTTGCGATGAATCTGTGAGTGATTTTTAAAAAAGTCAAAAGCTTCGGTTACGCTCATTCCCAGAACATCGGCAATGCTTTTTTCTTTATATTTAATATTAAGAGTTTCACGGTTATATCTTTTTCCACCGCAAGTATCGCAGGTTACAAATACGTCAGATAAAAAATGCATTTCCATTCTGATTTGGCCGTGGCCTGAACAGGTTTCACAGCGCCCGCCTTTGACATTAAAACTGAATCTTCCGGGTTCAAAACCTCTGAGTTTAGCCTCGGGCATGGCCGCAAATAAATCGCGAATCATGGGTAGTAAGCCAATGTAGGTCGCTGGTGTTGAGCGCGGGGTTCTGCCTATTGGTCGTTGGCTGATATCGATAACTTTATCAACATAATCCATACCCTCAATTTTTTTATAAGGTGACGGGATCGCGTGCGCTCCAAAAAATTCGCGGGCCAGGATTTTATAAAGTGTATCCAGTATCAACGTGCTTTTACCACTGCCTGAAACTCCGGTAACACAGGTGAATGTTCCCAGTGGAATTTCTAAATCAATATTCTTTAAATTATTTCCGGTAGAACCTATCAGTTTTATACTTTGGCCCGACCCTTTACGACGGGTTAAAGGAATAGAAATTTTTCTTTTTCCAGATAAATACTGCCCTGTTAAAGACCTCTGATTACTTTCTATTTCATCCGGGGTGCCAACAGCCATCAGCTCTCCACCAAGAAGTCCCGCACGCGGGCCGAGGTCAACAACATAATCAGCGTAACGAATTGTATCTTCATCATGCTCAACCAGTATAATTGTGTTACCGCGGTCTTTAAGTTCACCGATAATCTCAAGGAGGCGCTGATGATCGCGGGGATGCAAACCTATACTTGGTTCGTCCATAATATACATGCAACCAATCAAAGCAGAGCCCACCTGTGTTGCTAAACGAATTCGTTGCGCCTCACCGCCTGATAAAGTTCTGGCTGGCCTTGAAATTGACAGATAAGAAGTGCCCACGCGATTTAAAAAATCCAAACGTGAAACAATCTGCTTCAGAATTTTTTCTGAAATCATTTTGTTTTTTTCGTTCCAACTAGCCTGGAGTAAAAAATCTTTTAATTCTAAAATCGACATATCCGATAGTTGTGAAATATTTTTTTCAGCAATTTTAATGCTGAGTGCTTCACGATTAAGTCTGGCGCCTGCACAATCCGAACAGGTTGTTAAAACCATTTCTTCAGATTCTTCATCATCAGTTGTATCTTCTTCGGATACTTTTTTCCCTTTATACGTGTATTTAATATTTTCTAATTTTCTTCCGCCGACTTCAGAATCTGCAAATTGCTCTTCTTCGATCAAATCAGCGGTCCCCAGACCATTACAGGTACGGCAGGCTCCGCGAGGATT
Source organism: Bdellovibrionota bacterium (assembly GCA_038042235.1). Taxonomy (GTDB): domain Bacteria; phylum Bdellovibrionota; class Bdellovibrionia; order Bdellovibrionales; family Bdellovibrionaceae; genus Pseudobdellovibrio. The sequence continues at coordinate 18,328 of JBBTEQ010000083.1, forward strand.
ATTAAAACTGAATAACCTTGGCTCTAGCTCAGGAAAACTAAAAGCACAATCCGGACAGGTAGAATGTTAAGATTAATTTTTTCGTTCGCCACTTAACATCTCAATAATAACTCGCCCGCCAGCTAGC
>JBBTEQ010000084.1:0-9213 GCA_038042235.1 Bdellovibrionota bacterium
TATTTTAACGTTATCTTGAGTTAGTTTAAAGTCGGGGAGGCTATAACCAGACTTAAGGCGCTTAAATTAAAGCGGTAACATTTTGCACTTAGACTTTTGGCCCCTGGATTGGCGGCAAGCATGGCTTTTTGTTTTTCGGAAAAGATTCCGTAGTTCGACTGTAAGGCCCCTTTTATGTAATTTCAATAATGTTCAGCTTTTGCAGTACTGCTCTCAGTAATTGTTTTTTAACTAATTGACAATGAATAACATATATGATATTCATTGATGGAGTCTGAGTGAAGTATCGGATACAAACATTCATGCTGGAAAACAGCAAATGCCCATTTGATTTATGGATGGATGGTTTCGATGCGGCTCAGGTTATAGGGTTTATTTTTCGATTCTAAAAGATAAAGTGGTATTACTTCTTAATGGTGGAGATAAATCATCTCAAGTGAAGGATATCAATAATGCACAACGATATTTAAAAGCCTATTTGGAGAACCAAGATGCCAACAAGAAGTAGAGACTGGAACGAGAATCTATCCAAGAAATTAAAAAAACCTGACTATGCAAATAAGTTTCTTTTGGCCTTGCTTGAGGAGGGCGATGATTTGCAAGCAGCTTTTGGCAGAACAATTAGATTATATGGTGTTAAGGAATTTGCGATACTTCTGAAAATGGATGAGCCAGCAATCCAGAGAGCGATTAGACCTGAACATAATCCGACAAAGCAAACTCTAGAAAAACTACTTGAACCCTTTGGTCTTTGTCTTAGTGCGAAACCAAAGAGTGCAGCTTAACTCTGCCTGCTTAACTATTAAGCCGCAGTCCTTGGTTTCACTCTGGCTAAAGTTCTGTTATAGTTTTTACTCAATACGTCGATTACAAAGGATTAAAATGATCAGCACGCATATTTTAGATACCAGCCTTGGAGTTACTGCCGCTAACGTCGTCGTTGAGCTTTCAAAATATGAAAACGATTCGTGGCAAAATTTAGCCACAGAAAAAACCAATGCCGATGGGCGCATCGCTTTCGATTGTAAATCTGAAGCTGGCGTTTACCGATTGAGATTTAAAATTGAAGAGTATTTTTTGAAAAATAATCTCAAGCCATTTTTTGTTGTAGCCCCAGTGGTTTTTAAAATTGAAGACACCAATAGAAAATATCATATTCCATTATTGCTCAATCCCTATGGTTATAGCACTTACCGGGGAAGTTAATGAGTTTTGAGATTGCGTATTACCACGATTATATTTCTGAAGAGCTGGCCACGTATTTATTAAACGAAGCTCTGCCAGTAACGGGTGTATCTAATCTTTTAGAAGTTGGCCGTGGTGGCGGGCTAGAAACCACAGAGGCTTTAGTTTTTTTATGTGAACTCTATCAGGAGCTTGAGCCCGCACTTAAAAAAGTTTTAAGCCAAAGAATTATAGATCGTAAATTTATCGACGAACGAGTGAAGGCTTGTTTTGGACTGAATCAAAGTCTTCATTTCGATTTTTTAGATCCTGAATACAAAACGATCATAGGATTAGAAGATGCCTCGGGCCGAATTGTTATTGGTCCACATTCAAAAGAATATTGTGAAAGCCTTACCAATAAGCCGATTGCTGCGATTCCTGAATTTTTAAAAGGTCCACATGTAACTTTGTTCGGTCCTCCCGGAAGTGCCAAGATGGCAATTAACGCCATGAACACCTATCACCGTAAACTTAAAGGTGAGCCCGAAGTGGTGGCGAAGCTATTGAGCACTCATGCTAGTAATCCTAAGTGGGGGGCTGACGATGAAGATTCTAAAACTCCACTGCGTTCTGATCTCGTCAACTCGGCGGTTAATTTAACTTCTTGTTTTGAAGGAACTTTAGCTTTTACCGAAGCCGGTAAAAAATATGAATTAGCCTCTGAGCATTTATCATTTCCGATTAAAAGATTTCCCGGATTAGCTCTTCCGTGCACTTTTTTATTCTATAAAAAAAATCCCATTCCTCTGCATTTATATGATTTTGCCCTACATCTATTTAAAAATTGGCATAATCCAAAAGCTTTAGTTTTTTATGTGCCTAAATTAGAAAATGAAGAAGAAGCGGCGTACATTCATAAAATGATTTCTTTGGCTGAGTTAAAAATTAAGAATTTGCATCCTGAATATGTGTTGGGAACTGTGCGACTGATGATTGTGCTCGAAAACCCAAGAGCGATTTTGCGTACTCATGAAATTATGGATGCACTTTATCCGTATTTTGCCGGAGCCTCATTGGGGTGGCATGATTATTTGGCCTCTACGGCACGCGTATTTAAAGAAGATGGCAACTACCGAATTCCGGTAAAGGCCGACCCGGATATAGTTATAAAATATATTAAAGCCTCACATAATTTGCTTTCGGATGTGGTGGGTTCGCGCGGTGGCATTAAAGTGGGCGGTATGTATGGCATTCTGCCACTTGATACAGATCTTAAGTCAGAATCTTTTCAGATTACAATAAAAGGTTATATTAAAGATGTGGTAACGCAAATGAAGCGTAATCTCACTGGTTTTTGGGTAGCTCATCCTGACTTTGTACGTTTAGGTTTAGCCTTAGTCGAGGCTTGGAAGCATCATTCTGCTGGTCAACCAGAATTACTCACTGAGCTGGTTGAGTCGCTTCTTGAAAAAAAATATCATCAAGAGGTTTTAGATTTTATTAAAAAGCCGGACATTATTGGTCTTGATAAAAATAATCCGCAGTATGTTAGATCGCTACTAGTGGCGGATATTAAAGAATCTGATTATATTGCAAACCATGATCCTGAAGAAATACGTTATAATGTCTTTCAATCCTTACAGTATTTAACCGACTGGCTCTGCGGTAACGGCTGTGTGGCCCTGCCGGCGCATGTGCACGGGGTTGCCGTTCGTGTGATGGATGACCTAGCCACTGCTGAAAGATCGCGTTGGGAAGTTTGGCACGAGATCAATTACGGGCGATTTAAGCTTGAAGATTTTTTAAAAATCGCATTTGAAGAATATCACTTTATCCGCAAAGACTTATCAAACGAAAAAAAGATTGTGCAAGTTAAATGGAATGAAGTAACTCAAAAGTGGTATCCGGTTGCACTTCGCTTGATGATACAACTGATGACAGCAAAGAAACCTGTAGAGTTTGCCACCGAATTACTTATGCCGTTTACTGTTGAGTCTGTGCGAGAAGCTGCGGATCCATTAAAAAAAATCAATGCAGTTGATTCTAGAAAATACCACTTAGAGCCTTATATCGAAAGATATCTGTATTATTTTGAAATTTGCGGGTGCTCAAGATTTGCCACTGAAATGGCGCAGGGCTTGGCAATGAATTTAGCAAAAGCCGAAAATATTATTTTAAATTTTTCAAAAACAGAAATTATCGAGGCCGCGAGTTTTCACGGAAATATCGGCGAAGATAAAAAAACTTTAGATGCCTTGGCTCTGTCTGAACAGGCCTTGGTGTTAAAAGAGGGTGAAGCTTTTAAAAAAAACTTACAGGAGCTGGGCGAAAAGTATTTAGTAAATTTCGGCATGAAGTTTTTAATTTCGGCTAAGGGTAAAAGCGGACAGGAAATGTTAGAGGCTTTAAAAGCTCGACTTAAAAACATAGACCAACAATCAGAACAGCAAGAGTTAAGTAACGCCAAGCAGGAACTGTGGGAAATTTCTCTTAAAAGATTTAAAGAAAAGCCATTCAATAGCTTGTTTGAGCGAATTGAATCGCTTCGTCTTAAATATCAAGTGAATGCAGTAAGCTTAGCCATTAATGTGGCTGGACGTGTGCAGCCTCTCAGTTTTGGGGAGGCTCATGAGCAAACCCAATTTGAATTGGCTTCTTTAAGTAAAACTTTGGCCAGCGCTTTTTCGCTGGAGTATTTTGCTAAAAAAAATATTTCAATTGATACATCTGTAAACACTCTACTTGCAAGTACTGCTTCGAAATTCAGGTTGAAGTCAGATACAGTAAGTCTTCGACATTTAATGAATCACAGCGCCCTCAATATGCATTATGTTAAGGGCTATCCTTTAAATGAAAAAATGCCAAAGCTACAAGAGTTATTAAGCTCTATCGAAGTTATTGCCGAACCGGGTGCAGAGTTTCATTACTCAGGTGGCGGCTTCATTGTGTTAGAGTATTTAATTGAAGAGTTAGAAAAAAAATCAATTCAAGATATTACTAAAAATTTTTTAGATAACATGAGTTTTTCGCAGCTCAATTTACCAGGTAAAGAATACGCAACCGGGTACTTTGACGACGCTCAAAAGGTAGCTGGCACCCGCATGATGTTTCCGGCTTTTGCTGCAGGTGCCATGGGTACAGCTAGCAAAATGGCGCAATTTCTTAATCAATTGACCTCGGCTTATCACAAGCTAGAAACTTCGGGAAATATATCACACAACACCGCTGTGCAAATGCTTTTTGGTACCGATAAGGGTTGTCGTGAGTTCATGGGCTGCGATATGGGCCTTGGGGTATTTATCGCGGAAGCCGGTAATAACAAGCTGGCCATACACCAAGGTGCCAATGAGGGCTTTAGATGTTTGTATATTCATTGTTTTAGTGGTCCCGATTGTGGCAATGGTCTTGTGATTTTATGTAATGCCGACAACAAGGGTGTTTTGTTTAACGCTGAAGCGGCACAGCTCATTTTAAAAGAATTAAATATTAGCGGAATAGATTTTAATAAATTTAATAATGATTTTGATAAAAAAAATATCTCTCAAGAGAACTTAGTTAATACAGGCTATAAAAATTTAATTTTTGATGCTTTTTTGCCCATGCTTCCTGAAGAGATTGTGAATAAAGGTCAGTCAGACCCTTTGGCGGCTTACAATTTACTGACTCATGCAACAATTAAAAAAGTCAGCAATCAAAAATTTGCTCGCGCCAGTAATATGATCAGCACGCATTTACCCGTTTTTGACCCAGAGCTATTTGGCAAGCAAGGTAAAATTATGGACAGCTGGGAAAGTGCAAGACATAACCCCGTTGAGTTTGATTTTGTAGAGCTTGATTTGGCAGAGTCTTCTCCAATAAATTACGTAAGTCTTTCAACTGAGTTTCATGATGGTAATCAGGCGCAGTTTGTTAGAATTCTTGGGTTTGATAATTTAAAAGAAGTGTGGACCGCGCTGCTGCCCAAACAAAAAATGACAGGGCATTCGTTTATTAATATTAAGCTCCAAGCTTCTGAAAAACTTTATAGTCGCATTAAAATTGAAATGTATCCCGATGGCGGTTTAACCAGAGTTGGTCTTTACGATAAGCTACCTGAAAACTTCCAAACGAAATTTACTATGACGGAGTGTGAAAGATTTAAGAATGCAATACCCGTAACTCATAAACCCCTCAGTTTAAAATATGAATCAAGCGTAGCAGTTATTAAGCGCAATCAAACCCATGCGCGCATTAATTTGGCGGGGCTTGCCTTTGGTGCCAAAATTCTTAAAGCCACTAACGAGCATTACAGTCCTGCAATACAACTGCTATCTCCATTTCCTGCAATCAATATGTTTGATGGGCTCGAGTCAGCGCGTAGCCGCAGGCCGGATAACTTTGAAGAGGTCATTATTCAGCTAGCCATTGAGAGTAAAATTAAAAGAATCATCTTGGATTTTGAATTTTTTGTTAACAACAATCCAAGCCAAATTAGTATAGAGGCCTTAAGTGGCGTGGAGTGGCTGCCACTAGTGAAAAAAATCGATACAAAGGCTTATGCGGGCAATAAAATCGAATTTATAATTGATGAGCAGCAAGATCCAAAGATTAAATACACTCAGCTCAAAATCAGAACCTTCCCCGATGGTGGCATTAATCGTTTATATGTCTTTGCTGATTGAATAGTGCCGCTAGTTAATTAGCTAAAGTAAAACCTAAAACGGGCAGTGCAAGCTGCATTGGACCTAGTGACAACAGTGCATTAGTGAGACAATTTGATCTTTTAAAATCATTAATAATTACATTTTTAGGTAAGCCTTGGCAGGCCGGAGTTTTTTCTTCCGGAATATCAATGTCATAGGCTGTGTAAGCAAAATCTTTAGGTAACTTATCTCCTGTTTCAAGTGCTTTGGTCTGACCCTTGGCCTGATCAATAATTTTAGTATTTGTGTATTTGTCTGAAGAGCAGACTTTAATAGTTTCTTGTAACCCTATAAATAATCCGGCTGGAAATGAACCCATCAAAAGCATTTTACCGAAGTTTTTCATTTTGATAAATTGTTCTAGTTTAACATTTTTTAGATTACCAACGCCATAGGATAGAGAAAAGAGGAGCATTTCGGCTAATTCAGCACCAAAGTTAGATTCGTAACGATTAAGGATACATTTTGCCCCGGTTGATAGGCGACCTTTTCCTGTATGTTCATTTGGAATATGTCCTGAATTCAGCAGATACTCGTTAACCGTATCATCATCAAAAATATAATCTTTATCCGCATCACTAAGATAGATATTGCCAGTTCTTTTATTTTTGTTGCCTTCAAGTCGGGTATTCATCGCTTTGCGTTCATTTACGAGGCCGGCAATACTTTCTTTTATCTTTTTTTTAATTTGATCTTTTCTAGACGCACTTAAATAGAAGAGCTTATTGATGTCACCGGAAAAATCTGTTTCTAAAATTTCTTGATCAGTAATAGCTTTGCCGGTTTTTTTATTTCTAATAACTTCACGATTATCTTTCATTATATCAAAAAATTCAGAGCCGCTGATCGCGGGCAAAGAGTATTGAAATATACCATCAGCCGCGGCAATTTGATCTAATTTCTCTTCATTTTCGCAAATGTCGAGCCATTTTTTATCTATTGAGGCTCTAGGAGTAAACTCAGCATTTAACCTTGCGCCTAATCTTTCATTGGTGTTGTATTTTATTTTAGCGCAATGGCTCACCATGAGTTGGGCTTTTCTTTGTCCTAGCCAAGAAAAAGTAAGTCGCTTAAACCACTCACTATATAAGTCGTCCGATTTCATAATTTCTGTGGTTCTTTGCTCAATACAAAGATTTTTTCTTAACTGTAGTTCAGCACTAGATTGAAAAACAGACCACTCAAATATTTCCTCATTGAAATTAAAATAGCTGATCAAGCTGTGGGGGTACCTATTTGAGCAGGCTAGATTTTTTAGATCTTCTTTTTTTACAAATCCACAATTTCTACTTTTAGTAATTCCATTAACAGTTTTGATAAAAAGATTGTTTTCGGCTTGAGCAAGCGGCTCAAAGTTTAAAATTAAAATACAAAAATAGAAAAGCTGTTTAAGACGGAGCATTATAGTTAACTTATCGGATTTTCTTCGAATGCACTTAAACCTAACAAGACCAAGGGCTATTGTTTTTTATAATGACATAAACTTAAGTCGGGCTATTGATTTCGATTAACTATAGGGTCCATAAACTCTATGCGGTAACTAGATTTGTTGGTACTATAGAGGTAATATTTTATGGAGATTACATGAAGCAGTTTTTAAATTGTAAATTAGTTGTTTTACTTCTGTCTGTGGTTTTTAGCACCTGCGCTTGGGCCTTAAGTACAAAAAGCATAAAAGAAATAGTTAGATCAAAAGCCTACATCGAAGAGCGAATGGCTTTTATAAAATCGCGTGTGCTATCATCTAAAGGTCACATAACTGATGAAGCTGCCAAAGAAATTTTTGACTTGGAAAAATATATTGAAAAACAAACTAAAAAGTATGGAGCTGCTAAAGCAGAAAAATATTTTTTTCAAGAAGGAGATTCAAAAATTGCCGCACTAGATTTGGATGGCAATGGAGGTACTCTACACTCGCTTTTTTTTAATTACGGCAGAGATGGCCAAGTCGCTCGCTTTTCAAATTCAATACCAAAAACCGCGCATGTCCCTCATGATGCAAGCATTAGTGTGCATCATTCATTAAAGTCTGGAGTTATTGGAGAGGAAGTCCATCTTAGACGTTTGTTTGAGATGAAAAAACCTGGCCGCGTTCAAGAAAATCTGGATGAGCTTGCCGTTGTTCGAGTTAAAGGTCAGTTTTTTAATGGAAGAATAGCTTCTCAAATTAGAACTGGTCCCAAAGATAGTGTGGATGGTAAAATTGTAGCAGTTGAAAGAAATCTTGATAATGCTGGACTTAACTATACAGATGAAGCAGTTGACTATCAAGTAGATGCAATCAGTGTTAGACGATGGTTACATAAAAATAGTAGTAGTACTAAGACAAGTTTAGCTACAGGAAAAATCGATACTAGTCAGCTGAAAGGAACGGTTATTGATTCATCGATAAATAGCACCGGTACGCGCGTCAAACTTATAACGAGCGAAGCTATGGAGTATACTTTTAAAATTAAAGCTAAACCTAAAGTTGAAGGTAAAGCTGACGAGCTCGAAATTACACAATGGTCAAAAGGCCCGGTTGCTGGCGGTGTTGAATCTTTGCTTGCCAGTGGTCATGTTATTCCTGGCCGACAAGCAATTAAAAAAAGCCAGAGAATAGATACTGATTCTCACGGACATGTAAAATAAAGTGGTTGTAGAATTTTAGAGTGGAAAAACTACAAAGCTTTGACTCTTTTTCGGCGATTGAACTTCAAGCCGATCTGGTCATTCTTAATAAACAGAATATAAAAATAAATTTTGCTTGGGCTGATCCGGAAAATAAATTTTTATTTCCAATAAATCAAGAAGGCGGAAGATTTCACGAGCTCTGGAAGCAAAGCTGTTTTGAAGTTTTTTTTCGTGTAAAAAATAAAAAAAAATACTATGAGATTAATTTATCAACTTCCAAAGCTTGGAATATTTATGAGTTTCAGAGTTACCGCGAGCCGCAACCTCCAGTGGAATTTCAGCATGTAAAGAAAATTGAAATTGAAATTGAAATAGGCAGTACACTTCGTCAGTTAACTGCAGATGTCGTGTTAGATCAGCTTGATTTATCGCAGATTGAAATCTCGTTTTGCGCTGTGCTGCAACTTAAAGGCGGACGCAGCACTTATTGGTCGACCAAGCATGCGGATTTAAAACCAAATTTTCATCACACCGATAGTTTTACCATTGAAAGGAAAATTCTATGAGTTTTCAGTTCGGCCTAGAAGTTTTATTACAGGATAAAAAATTAATAAATGAATTAAAGGGTACCAATGAAAAGTTGGGGCCATTTCGTAATCCACAAGTTGATGGATTAATTAAAAAAAGCACGCAACTCGCACAAATGGAAGATATTCCGGGTGATGTTTACCAGGTAATAAGATCGGAATTA
>JBBTEQ010000085.1:0-7661 GCA_038042235.1 Bdellovibrionota bacterium
ATAGCCTTAATGCTACAAATGAACTCATTGCGATTGATTCCGGCGTTCTGAAGTTGGACCTGAATAAATACATTAAAGATAATATGTATGATCTAAAAGCCATTGCTAAAGATTCGCACAATGCTGGTATCAGCTCTATTCTTGAAGGTCGCATTATCGACATAAGATTTAAAGATGAAAATTTGATAAGTGTTGATAATTCGAGTTCTTTAAAATCGCGTAAAGTTGCTTTTGAAATAGTTGTACAAGCCCGAATGTTCAATGTTCGCTCGGAACAGGAGCTTTTCAATACAGTTAAGACGGTATCGATCACCGAGGATAATTCAAAAATTCCAGAAAATATCAGTTCTGAAAACTTCTTTAATCGCAATCCTGAATTAACTGAATTATTGATCAAAGATGCTTTTTCCGATTTCAATGCCAAGCTTGTAGATTCTTTAAAGTTTATTGTTTGGGAGGGACGTATTGCGGCTCTTCAGGGCGAAAAAATTTATCTTAATGTGGGCCAGATTTCAGGTGTGCAGATGGGTGATATTTTAAAAGTAGTTGATGACGCTAACGAAATTTACGATACAGAACTAGGCTACCACGTTGGTAAGGTTGCCGGCCGGGTTAAAGGAACGCTTGAAGTTGTGGGATATTTTGGACAGGACGGAGCAATTAGCGTAATTCATTCCGGCGCGGGTTTTAAAGAAAACGACAGAGTGGAACTCTACCAATAGATGACGATGATAGAATCATCCTTTTTGGGATTAAAAGACTATCAGGAATCCGTTAAATTACAGAATGATTTACTGCTCTTGGCTGAACAGAGCGGTCATAGTTATATAATTGGATTAGAACATCCAGGGGTGTTGACCTTGGGATATCGAGCAGACATCTATCAAGAACTCAATCAGGAAATCACTCAAGATAATAATTTACCAATTGAGCGAACTTCACGTGGGGGTTTAGCTACAATCCATTCTGAAGGGCAGCTGGTCATTTATCCCATCGTCAATCTTCGCCAGTTAAACTTAGGGGTACGTGAATATGTGCTCTTATTATTGCAGACAACAAAAGAGCTGTTAAAAATTTTTGAAATTGAATCTTTTATTGATGATAAAGCCATCGGTCTTTATACAAATCACGGTAAAATTGCTTTTTGTGGAATTCAGGTAAAAAAAGGCATTTCGCAACATGGATTAAGTTTAAATGTTAGAAACGATCTGTCTCTTTTTAATAAGATAAGATCTTGCGGTGTGGAATATCCACAATTAGACAGCTTAAGTTATTATGGCGTTAGTCATACACTATCTGAAATTTACAAATTATGGTTTGAGACTTTTAAAGTAAAGCTTAAAGAAAAACTTAGTGAAAAATCAGCTAACGACTAATTACATATTTTAAGTGCAACTTTTACGTCCGCAACGCGACTCGTAAGTATCTTAGTGCCAGAACTCACTATTACATAATAGGTACCAGCCTGACTTTCATTTATTTTTTTCAAAGACAATTTGTTCGTCGTCGCATCAACTATTTTAACATTATTGTAATACCATTGATAGCTCAGTAGTGCATCGCCTGTGGCCTCTACACTTAATTCAGCATTTTCAAGAGCTATGACCTGCCTGTTAGAAGGTTGTTTTAAAATAGACATAGTTGTTGCTGCAGGCCTAGTCGCAATTGCGGCATCTATTTTAGTTTTAATAAAATTAATAAGTGTTGGAAAATTCAGATAATTTCCACGAAAAGAAGATGTCGTGTAGCTGGCATTTTTTAACGAGCCTTCTGCGTTTATGAAAGTTTCAAGTTCGGCATTGGTGAATTTAACTCCGCGTGAATTTGATAAAGAAATAGCTGCCGCTAGTGCGCCAGTTACGAGCGGGGTTGCCATGGATGTGCCCTGTATAGGTTGTGTCACGCCACCGGCGCCATTTAATCTTGAACCAAAGCCCGAGCCATTGGCTGTTAAGGCCACAGGTACAGTTGAAGGGATACCAATTGTTGAATTGCTACCAGGGGCTAATAGATCCACAAAAGTTGGAGAGAAATTACTGAAAGTACTTAATCTATTCGAAGTTACATCATAAGAACCTACCGTGATAAGACCACTAAACTGATCAGATAACATGGCCGGATACTGTGGATTTGTAGCGCTGAGTTGCTGGCCATCATTACCTGCAGCTACAACAAAAGTTACATTTTTACTGATTGCAAAGCTGATAGCATTTCTAATTGCCAGTGATTCCACTGTTGAACCCAAACTTAAATTAATTAAGTCTACATTATTTGAAGCAGCCCAAAGAATGGCGTTCGCCACACTTGAAGCTGTCGCGGTTAAATCACCATTGGCATCAATAAGAAAAGCGCGTATTGGATAAACTTCTAAATTTCGGCCCCAGATACCAGAGCCCAATAGCCCATTCTGAAAACCAGCGGCTATTAAACCGGTAACATGAGTTCCATGAAAATCAATATCCGTAAATTCGGTGGCAACTCCGGTTGAGTTGTAGCCTAATATTTTTCCGGTGCTGTCTTTAGCCAATTGCTCAATAATATCCGGATTTGTTATATCAACACCAGTGTCTATCACGGCGACTTTAGTTTTATAAAGCTGTCCTGAATTGTAGCTTAGAATTGAATTAATAAAAGCTTGTGTGGCACCGATTGAAACTAAATGTGCTAATTCATTAAATCGAGGGTCCGGCGCGTCGACATTGAGCTTTAAGTTCTGATTTTTTTCGGCAGATATTAGACATTCGCTGCTAAGGGCTGTATCTAAAAATGATTTTAAATTAGTAACATTTTCTTTTTTGATAACATAAACCGTAAAAGGCATGTCTAGCTTGATCAGACTTGGATGAACATACTGTAACATTGGGTCGGTGTAATTGGACTCAGCCACGCAGTTATTTTCTAAAGTTACGATCAGATCCTCTTCTTGGGCCCAATCTACAGAGCTGACTTTACTTGCAACACCACTGTTACTATTACTAACCGAACTTTTTAGAGTAGGGCTTATAACTGAGCCATCAGATGTTTTAATGCACTGTAATACATAAGGATTGGCAGGATCTACGGGAATATTTTCAGAACCAGCTGAGGCGGGGGTTAACGGATAACCAGCACTCGATGATAAATTAATTTTCTGTGAGTTAATAGAGTTACAATTATTAAATTGGATTATAAGCAAAAAAAGAAAAACAACTACAAAGTAGAAGTTACCGCGATTCATATTCCCCATGCTTTATTATCGTCAGAATTGAGGTCCAGATAAAGTAATATTTGAAGAGTGTTTCATTATGAGATTTATAGAATTTCTTACTTTAAGCTAATTCAATTCTTCTGGCACATACTTTGATAAGTAGTTAATTAGAAGTTAATAGTAGTTCAATTTATGAGGTTTGGAATGCGCAATATGTATAATTTATTGACAGCTGTAGTGATTTTTGGGGCACTCCAATCTATTGCTTACGGCGCCGGTCGAACTTGCAAAATTTTGCTTTCTAAAGAAGATGTAAAAGAAACTGAAGTTTTGAACTCAGATTATACTTTTAAATTAAAATCTAAATTTTCTATAGATAAAAAAAGGCTTAAAGAAAATGGCTTCGAAGTTACAAAAGATGGTAGGCTTTATGATATCTCTGGTGGAAAAAATTCATTTAAATTAGTTGGAAGCCTTAAAATGTATGAACCATCCTATGTTTTTGAATGGGCAGGTAAAGAAAGTTCTAAAACTTGGATAGAGCGTGGCGGGATTTTATCATGGGAGATGAAAGAAATACTCCGAAGTTCAGGTCAGGCCGTTAATGGAAAAGGCTACTATGTTTCGATGGATTTGCTAGACAGCCGCTCATATGGGGATGCTGTAACTGCATTTAAGATAAATAGACCACTTGCCACATTATACAACGTGCCAAGAGAGTTTAGAGATGAACCTCAGTATGTTGAACGATTGAAACGCGCGGGCCTTGATGCGTTCAGTAACAATGCTACGTGGCTAGCAATTTTTAATTCAGAAGTACTAAGAGATCCAACAGCAATTAATAGCCAAGTTTTAAATCAGATTGGTGTTTTAGAAAATAATATCCAGGCTTTAGTAAATATACAGATCAGGCTTGAGATGAATGCTTCAAAATATAAACATTTTATACATGGTTTAGAAGACAGTCATATTTTAAAAAAAATCTTAGGCAAAAATGGTTTGCAAGAATTAAGTGAATCTGAAAAAGATGGTATATTCCAGTACTTTCGGACACCTAAAAGAGGCGAAGATTGGAGTTCATTAGGTCTCTATAAGTTCGCTAAAAAAATTGCAGCAGAAAAAGCGCAAAGATATATTGAAAGTAATTCCGCTGGTGATGTTGCTGCTGGTTTAAAAATTATTTTGGATTTTAAATTATTTGAAAATAAAAATTTCGCTGCCAAAGTTTTTTCTTTGCTGAATAAAAATAATAACTTAAAAACTTACGGTGATCTGCTTGAAGTCTTTGACTTGCGTTCGGTGTTATTAGCTAGTGAGAATAGACATTTAAATGAAGAAATTCCATCCTTTGATAAAATGAAAGAGGTTGCACTTAATTGGAATTTAACAAAAGAGCGTATCGACAAAACGGCAAATATGAGTATAAAACAACTTTTCGCAATTGCACACCCTGGAGAGAATATTGAGAATAGCTATCGTAAGGGTCCAGTTTTTATGGGATCAGATGTTAATACAAGCAAGAATTATTTAGAAGCCCACGAAACCTTAGTGAAAAACTTAGAATACAACCAATTTTTATCAACGAACTCAAAGAAATCTAATACCAAAAATGGTATTTTTAATCTTTATGTCGAATACCCAACGGTCAAAAATTATCATAAATATCAAGGTTTATTATCTGATAATTTAGTAAGTCGACTGAGAGAAGTCGGTGATCTGCAAAAAGTTGATTTTGAGTCTCCTAAAATTCAAAAATTAAATCAAGATCTTATAAATGATCTTATGCAGTTTATTTTTGATAAAAATAAACGTCCAAAGCTAGCGGAATATTTGGATAAAAAAGTTGAGGATATTACCGCTTTAGATGTTTATACGCTTTTTATGTCTATACATCCATTTGAAGATGGGAATGGTCGACTCGGTCGCATGCTCTATTATTCATTTAACAAGGCGAAGGAACTTAAAACATATGAAACTTTAGTGATGCCAATTTTTGATTTAGATTTATTTAGTAAACCCTCTGAGCGTTTAAAATATTTATTTTTGGGACATTTTTTTAAGACTTATATTCAAAAAGCACAAACAGACGCTGAATTTATTAAAAGAACTCGTGAGGCTATGAATATGCTTAAAAATACTGACAAAGAGGTAAATGATATTTTTCCTGATCTAGCAGAAGTAGGCGGTAGAGGTCCTTGATTTTGGTGCGCGAAGGGGGACTTGAACCCCCACACCTCTCGGCTTACGCACCTCAAGCGCACGTGTCTACCAATTCCACCATCCGCGCAATATCAGACAGAGACCTCTTATTTCTGTCATACTCAATATAAGTGGTCAAGCGCCTTAAAACTAGCACTTAAGTCTAGAGCAATTAGCCACTTAGCCCCCATAAGCTGAGCTTATATTAACAATTCTTCACATTTTATGAACTTTGTTAACCCAAAGCTGCCCACATTAGGGTCTTAGTTATAAGAGCACGGACGCTCGGATGATCAAAAGACGGAGCTGGCAAGATAACTAGGATGGTTGTCTTAGTACCGTCACTAAGAGCGAAGCCATGGATGGCGCAGACAAAACAGAAGGAGTTGTTATGGGTGAATTATATTATGTTGTTATATTTTGTGCTTTCTACTCAAGCGTTGTTAGCCTCTCCCTTTGGCTAACATTTGGTGAAAGAGTGAAAGTCAAAATAAAGTAAGTCTAAAGTGATTTTGTAAGAATGACCTCTAGGGTTAGGTGGTTCCCCTCTTGGTTTTCTTCAGCGGTAGCGATGAGCTACCGCTTTTTTTTTGCTTTTTTGCAGAGTCTCATCTATTTTTAACCCGTGAAACTTTCAGATTTAACTTATGAATATCCAGAAGACCTGATAGCGACTTTTCCAAGCAGACCCACGCGGGTGATGCGAGTTCAGGCTAACAATTCTCCCGAAGAAATTACTCTAAACGAACTTTTAAAATCGATCCCTGAGGCTGATGTACTCGTTATCAATAATACTAAAGTTTTAAAGCGCCGAGTATTTACCGATCAAGAAGTGGAAGTTTTATTTTTAGACAATATTGATAACAACAAAGCCAGCAATACATGGAAAGTTTTATTTCCTTCAAAAAAAAATGCTATCGGTGATATTTTAAATTTACCTAATGGATTTAAAATGAAACTGCTTGAAAAAGGCCGGCCCCAGATTGTAGAAGTTAGCCCGGCGATTTCTGATATAGATTTTGCACAAATGGCAGAACTGCCACTACCGCCTTATATCCAAAAAGCCAGACAGCAAAGGCATAATGCCCAGGACGATGAAGCTTGGTATCAAACTGCTTGGGCCAAGATTGATGGCAGTATGGCAGCCCCCACAGCCAGTCTTCACTTTAGCAACGATGATATACAAAGCCTCAAGAACAGAGGCGTGCAGGTGATAGATTTAACTCTGCATGTGGGGCTTGGAACATTTTTGCCGGTTACAGTTGAAGATTTAAATCAGCATCAAATGCATTCTGAAAAATATGAAATTTCCTCTGAAAACTGGCAGAACATTTTAAATGCTAAATCTAATGGAAAAAAAATCTGGGCACTGGGCACAACAACAACTCGTGTTTTAGAGTCTGTGGCTCGAACAAATTTACTATTTGGCGCTACGGATATTTTATTGCAAGCGGGGAGCGAATTTAAAATTGTAGATCGCCTGCTCACGAACTTTCATCAGCCAGAGTCAACATTACTAGCTTTAGTCGCTGGCTTCTCTAGCCTAGAAAAAGTAAAAACATCCTATGCTTGGGCCATTGAAAAAAAATATCGTTTATTTAGTTACGGCGACCTGTCGCTGTGGCTGAAGTAGCGCGGCTACAAAAATTATTGTAGCCCTTGAACACGGCCATCAACTCGAGTTGGCGCAATATTATGCCAATGCATAACTGTCGGGTGCACATCCATATGAGTTACTGGGTAAACTAATGCTGCTAACTTTTGTTCTGAACCATATAAAGCTACAGCAAATGGTATAACTTCATCTTGGTCCTTCTTTTTGCCATGTTTTCCCCAAGCCAAAAAGCGATGTCCACCATGATCAGAAGTCAGAACAACAAGCCATTCTTCGTTGTTTAGTGCGGCTCTTTCTTTAATCACATTTAAGATTGAACCAACTTGAACATCTGCAGCTGAAATCGCTTCAAGATATTTATCATTATTATCAAAGCCATGGGAGTGGCCCGCACCATCGATCATATCAAATACACCCATAATAACATCCGTACTTGAGTCACTAATACGGTTTAATAGCCATGCTGTTAATTGATTATCACGATTATCGTCGCCGCTAATAAATGATTTTCTGTGATCTAAATTACAACTGCTAACTGAATTAACGTCTACCTTAGAACCAGTTTTTGCAAAACCACATTCATAATCTACAACACCATATTCAATTTCTTTTTTGCCACTTGAACTAATAAATGCACCAACTCCACCAGCAGCAGTATCC
>JBBTEQ010000086.1:0-11762 GCA_038042235.1 Bdellovibrionota bacterium
TCACATCATCATCAGTAGCATAAAGACCCACCTGGAAATCAAAAACCGGGGTTGTGCCATCTAGTAATTTGACAGAGTTCCAACTTGCCGTATTGGCAATACGATCCATTTCCCCCTTAAGCTGTTGAATCTCAAGATCAATGTATCCGCGCTCTCTTGCTCCAACAGTATCAGAAGCGGCCTGAATACCTAATTCACGCATACGAGTTGAGATATTAGAAATTTCGGCAAGTGCGCCTTCTGCTGTTTGAACTAAGGAGATACCATCGTTGGCATTTCTACGCGCTTGGGCTGAAGATCTCATTTGCGCTTTCATATTTTCTGAAATTGCCAGACCGGCAGCATCATCAGCTGACTTATTGATACGCGAACCACTTGATAGTTGCGCCATTGAATTCTGAATATTTCTTTGGCTACCGATTAAATTTCTTTGTGTGTTGATAGCCGCTACGTTTGTTGTAATTCTCATTCCCATTTTAAACTCCGTTATATTTTAAGTTATTAATTGTTTCATTTTATTCCTCCCTGAGTTTCGTTATTTTTTTCAGCATCCTAGCCAAAAGTTTTACTAAATTATTCTTCCTTAATTGTCCTAATCTTCCTTAAATTCTTCCTTGAGATCTCCCTTCAATGTGAGTACGAGCATCACAGCTCTGAGACGTCCTGCCCCATTGTTTTTCTTATACCTACTGATCGGGCTATAAGAAACTTTCTTGACAGGACACAAGGATAGAAAAATAGTTTTTTTAGATTGAAAATGAAATTCTAGATCCTGCTTCAGTCGTGGTTTTCACGACGCAAGTCACGTCTTAATTCTTCTGTCGAGTCTTGATCTAGTCAATTTCTTGAATGCGACAAAGAGCTATTTTTCCGGATATATTATAAGAAACATTTTGATTTTTTCGTAGATGGGCCTCGGTTGGCATTCCTAAAGTACAGGACTTATCTGACATTTTGAAATGCGTACAGTCCTCGCAAGAATAAGGCAGTTTATACTTATTATAAGCGGCCGGGCTTATACTTTCTTTTATTATAGAAGAGCCTATTCGTTTTGAGGATTTTTTATTCTGTATCGGCATTGACAAATTGTACACCTAACTCATCTTTAGTATAGTAGAAAACCAGCGTAGAAACT
Organism: Bdellovibrionota bacterium; assembly: GCA_038042235.1. GTDB lineage: Bacteria > Bdellovibrionota > Bdellovibrionia > Bdellovibrionales > Bdellovibrionaceae > Pseudobdellovibrio. Next base: position 1,136 of record JBBTEQ010000086.1, read on the forward strand.
AGAGGATAACATGGCTGATGATGTACAAAAAATGACAAGAAAAAGCCAAGAGGCCATGCAGGCTGCGGCTAAACTTGCTGAAAACTCTAAACATGGCGTGGTCGAACCAGAGCATCTACTATCTGAATTAGTCGAGCAAGAGGGAGGGCTGGTGCCTCGTTTGTTAGAAGAGATTCAGGTTAAACCCCAAGTGGTATTAACGACTATTGCAAAAGCATTAACTAAAATGCCTAGATTAAGTGTTGCTCAACAGCAGGTCTATGCCAGCAATCGACTGCAAAAAATATTTAAAGATTCAGAGGTCTGGGCCAAGAAGAATCAGGATGAGTTGATTTCCACGGAACATTTTTTACTCGCGATGCTAAACTCGGGAGATTCAGAGCTTAAAACTATTTTTAAAGAATCAAATATTCAGCATAATACAATTTCTGATGCCATAAAAAAAATTAAGGGAAACAAAAAAGTGACAAATGACGAACCAGAAAATCAATACGAAGTTTTAAAAAAATATGCCCGTGATTTAACCGAGCTTGCCCAATTGGGAAAGCTGGATCCGGTTATTGGTCGCGATGAAGAAATCAGAAGAGTCATACAGGTTTTATCAAGAAGAACTAAAAATAATCCGGTGCTTATCGGAGAGCCTGGTGTTGGTAAAACTGCTATCGCAGAAGGTCTGGCACTGCGAATATTAAAAAAAGATGTTCCCGAAAACTTAATCGGTAAAAAACTGATGTCATTAGATATGGGGGCCTTAATAGCGGGTGCTAAGTACCGGGGTGAGTTCGAAGATCGACTTAAAGCGGTAATTAAAGAGGTCACAGAAAGCGCTGGAGAGATTGTTTTGTTTATTGATGAATTGCATACCTTAGTAGGTGCCGGCAAAAGTGAGGGCGCTATGGATGCAGGCCAATTACTCAAGCCAGCTCTAGCGCGGGGTGACTTACGATGTATTGGAGCTACAACTTTAACTGAGTATCGATTACATATAGAAAAAGACGCGGCTCTTGAAAGACGTTTTCAAACCGTACTCGTAGACGAGCCTACGGTCGACGAAACTATTACCATCTTGCGTGGCTTAAAAGAAAAGTACGAAGTTCATCATGCCGTACAAATCACTGATTCTGCAATTGTGGCGGCGGCCAAGTTATCACATCGTTACATCACCAACAGATTTTTACCAGATAAGGCCATAGACTTAATTGATGAGGCCGCCAGCAAGCTGGCAATTGAAAATCGCAGTGTGCCTGAAGCTATTGATGAAATTGAGCGTAAGGTTTTAAGTCTGAAAATCGAACTTGAAGCTTTAAAAAAAGAAACGGATGCGCAGTCTCAGGATAGGCGCGGTAAAATTTCCACAGAGCTTGCAACATTAACCAAAGAATTACAAGCTCAGCGAGAGCAATGGCAATCAGAAAGAAATCAGATCGATAATGTTAAAAAAGTAAAATCCGAAATTGAAAATGTCAGGAATTCTATTTCAAGAGCTGAAAGAGAAGCCCAGTTCGGTAAGGCCGCGGAATTAAAGTATGGCCAGCTTCCAGAGCTGGAAAAAAAACTCAGCGCGCTTGAAGAAAGTATTAAAAATAACCAATCTGCAATTTTAAAAGAAAAAGTTGATGCAGAAGATATTGCTGAAATCATTTCAAGATGGACAAAAATTCCGATTTCTAAAATGCTCGAAAGCGAAATGCAGAAACTTTTAAAAATGGAAGACGAGTTAAAAAAACGCGTGATCGGGCAAGATCGTGCACTTGAGGTTATTTCAGACGCGATTCGCAGATCAAGAGCAGAAATCTCGGACCCCAATAGACCTATGGGAAGTTTTATTTTTGTAGGACCTACAGGTGTTGGTAAAACTGAAACTGTCAAAGCCCTCGCGGATTTTCTTTTTGATGATCCGCAGTCTATTGTGCGTATTGATATGAGCGAATATATGGAAAAACATTCGGTCTCAAGATTGATCGGTGCTCCTCCCGGCTATGTGGGCTTTGAAGATGGTGGACAACTGACCGAAGCGGTTCGGCGAAAACCCTATTCCGTTGTATTGTTTGATGAGATCGAAAAAGCGCATTCTGATGTGTTTAATATATTACTGCAGGTGCTTGATGAGGGGCGCTTAACTGATAACCAGGGAAGAACTATTGATTTTAAAAACTGTATCATTGTTATGACTTCAAATTTAGGGGCAGGGCAAGGTTCGGCTGCTATTCAAGCCGCTCTTAAGCAATCTTTCAGGCCTGAATTTTTAAACCGTATCGATGACATTATTGAATTCAACTCTCTGGAAATGAAGAATATGATTCATATCGTAAAAATTCAGCTTCAGGATGTGATTACAAGGCTTAAAGAAAAACAGATTGATATCGCTTTTTCAGACGAAACTTGTCAGTGGCTAGCAGAAAAAGGTTTTGATGTGCAGTTCGGAGCTCGGCCACTAAAACGCCTGATACAGTCCGAGGTGTTGAATCCACTGGCAAAGGGAATTATTGCTCAAGATTTCAAAAATAAATCGCATTTGAGGGTTAATTTGAAAGCGGGCCATATAGTATTTGAATAGCGGCTATTTTTATGGCTAACGCTCCGCAGCGCTAGCCACATTATAGAGGTGCATGTGATAGATAATACGGATCATGCACATCAGCGCTATTGAAGAGATTCTATTAGATTATAAATTAGGCCACTTTGTAATTTTGATTGATGATCAAGATCGCGAAAACGAAGGCGATCTGATGATTGCTGCAGAGTTTGTCGATGCTGCAAAAATTAATTTTATGTTGAAAGAAGCTCGCGGTCTAATTTGCTTATCTTTAACTTCTCGTCATGTTCAGCAATTGCAATTACCAATGCTTAAATCAGATTTACACAAATCCAGTCGTAATCATGCAGCCTTTACTTTTTCTATCGAAGCCAGTCAGGGCGTTACTACCGGAATTTCTGCAAAAGAAAGAGCTTACACTATTCAAACGGCAATTAAAAAAACAGCCAGTGCAGCCGACATCGTTTGCCCTGGGCATGTATTTCCATTGATGGCAAAAGACGGTGGAGTTTTAGAGCGGGCCGGTCATACCGAAGCCAGCATTGATCTAGCACGGCTTTGTAAGCTGAATGAGTCGAGTCTTATCTGTGAAATTTTAGACGACGAGGGCGAAGCGGCAACAGCTGTTTATTTAAAAATTTTTTCCGAGAAATTCAATATTAAAATTGGCACAGTTGCAGACTTGATAAAATATCGTAAGGCGGTTCAGGAGCCAAAGCGGGAACATAAACTAGAGATGTCGTCGCTGTGATGAAAGAAAAACCAAACAATAAAAACTTAGATTCAGAACGAAATCTTGAGCTTAGAAAAAGAAGAAGAGAGATACTTTCGATTTTTTCTATTTCAATTCTGCTGGCCTTTTTGGTCGGACTTGAAGTTTATATATTCAGATCTGGCCAAAATCTTCCTTCATCGTATGTTTTATTTTTTATAGGTTTGGTCAATGTTAATTTGATTTTGATTTTGCTCCTGCTTTTTTTGATTTTCAGAAATATCGTTAAAGTCTTTATTGAAAGACGGGGTAAAATATTTGGCTCCAGTTTAAAATCCAAATTGATGGTATCCTTTATTTCGTTTTCGGTTATTCCGACCTTACTGGTTTTTACTATTTCAGTTTTCTATTTGAATAGCAGTTTTGAAAAATGGTTTTCGCAAAGGATGTTATCAGTTCTAAGGAATGCATCAGAAGTTATTGACACTTTTATTTCAAATGAGAAAACACGTGGTTATGAATATTCGCGGCTAGTAGCTCAGGATATTATTAAGCTTCCTGATTACCCAAAGAGATCGCGGCTGGATACATTGCGGAAGCGTTACAGGCTTGACGCGGTTGAGTATTACGCGGGTTTCAACAGCGGACGAGTCGTCTCTCAGGATGTCGAGCTTAACTCTGAAATTATTCCGCCTTTAAATCTTGAATTTTTACGTAAGGGCATTTCCAATCACGATGAGGCCAGCACCATTCAGATATTTGGAGACTATAATTTACTGAGAATTATGGTACCAGTCGAAAAAAAGGGTCATACCGGAGCTGTAGTTGTTACAAAATTTTTGAACTTATCACCAGGTTCCAAATTTGACGACATCGTTGGAGCTTATCAGGAATTTCATAACAACTCTCTGGTTGAATACCCCCTGCGATCCATTTATTTTATTATGTTGATTGTTATGACTCTGGTTATTTTGTTTGCGGCCGTTTGGTTCGGTTTTTACTTAGCTAGGCAATTAGCCATTCCCTTGGTACTGCTGGGGCGGGCCACTAAAAGGATTGCTGCCGGTGACTACAGTCAGCTCGAAATCGAATCGGGCAGTGAAGAGATTAGTAGTTTGATCGGTAGTTTTAATCAGATGATAGGCAACTTATCGGCTTCTGAATTGGAATTACAACAAACGATCAAAAATTTAAATCAATACACACGTTATGTTGAAATTGTTTTAAAAAACGTCAGCGCTGGAGTTATTTCAGTGGATATGACCGGTCATCTGACCACCATTAACCGTCGTGCAGGCGAGCTGCTGCAAATCGATTTAGCAGGCAGCGTGGGCAAACATGTCAGTTCGCTGTTAAGCGATGAAAACTATAAAATATTTTCAGGAATTATACGATTGATGCAACAGAACGCCTTGGTTTTTTTACAGAAAGAACTGCGGATTAGTGTTGGCGCAGAGGTCATTCCTATATCATGTCATATTTCAATTTTAAAAGATGAAACGGAAAAAGAGATTGGCCGAATTATGGTTTTTGACGACATGACTCCAATTGTGAATGCCCAACGGGCAGCAGCCTGGACCGAAGTGGCTCGCCGAATTGCACACGAAATTAAAAATCCACTCACCCCAATACGTCTTTCGGCAGAGCGCATGGCAAAAAAATTTGGTCCGCAAATTTCTGATCCTGCATTTCAAGACTCAATTAAAATGATCGTAACTCAAGTCGATGATATGAAAGTTTTAGTTAACGAGTTCAGTCAGTTTGCAAGACTTCCACAAATTAAGACTATCCCCGGCAATATAAATCAAGTTTTAGAAAAAACGGCCCAAATTTATGTCGATACTCAATCTCATATTAAATTTGAATTGTTGTTTGATAGCACTGTTCCTGATTTTAAATTTGATCCGGATCAACTCAAGCGGGTATTTGTTAATTTGATTGATAATGCGATAGCAGCCGTGCATGGCGATTCAGGGGCCAGTATAGCAATAAAAACTGAGTATAATAAGCAACAACAGATCTTGAAAATTTCAATCTCCGACAATGGAGTGGGAATTTCACCGCGCGATCGCGTGCGGGTTTTTGAACCCTATTTTTCAACTAAAGAAAAAGGAACGGGGCTGGGGTTGCCGATAGTTAAGAGTATTATTGAAGACCATGGTGGCGTTATCAGAGTTTTGGAAAACAACAATAAGGGTACAAAGATGTACATTGAGATACCAATTATACCTATAGAAGGAGTTTGAAGTGGAACTTCATGCAAAGAAGAATAAAATTAAGATATTAATTATAGATGATGAGTCGCCTATTCGTGAAGTTTTATCCGAAAGTCTGCGAGACGACGGGTATGAAGTGATGGCCGCGGCGGATGGTCCTTCTGGTTTGGCTGTACTTAAAAGTTTTTTACCGGACATCTGTTTTTTAGATATTTGGATGCCAAAAATGGATGGCATTGAGGTATTAAGTCAAGCGGTGCCGATTCATCCCAACACTTCTTTTGTTATGATTTCGGGTCATGGAACTATTGAAACAGCAGTTAAGGCTACCAAAATTGGTGCATGGGATTTTATTGAAAAACCGCTCTCACTTGATAAAGTACTCCTATCAATTGATCACATTGTAAAACTCAAAGGTGAGCGGGAAGAAAAAAATGCTTTGCTCAATAAACTTCGAAAAACGATTGCACTTGTCGGTGAATCACAAGTGATGCAAAAAATCCGCGAAAATGTTACACAGTTTGCAAAAAATAGCGTGCCGTTAATCATTGAAGGTGAAATTGGTTCAGGACGTGAACTGGCTGCACAGAATATTCACTATATGAGTTTACGAGCCAGCGGACCAATTTCTGAAATTAACTGCAGCACACTGCCGCAAGATCTTATCGAAATTGAATTGTTTGGAATTGAAAAAGAAATTCTGCCCGGTATAGATAAAACCAGACGCGGTAAGATTGAGTTGATGAATAATGGCACCCTTTTTGTTGAAGAAATCGAAGAGATGCCGATGATTCTTCAGGAAAAGCTGGTTCATTTTATTAAAAATGGAAAATTTAAAAGATTTGGCAGTTCAGTAGAGTTAACCAGTGATGTGCGTGTCATTTTAACAACGACCTTAAGTTTGGAAGTCTTGAAATCTAAAAATAAAATTCACATAGAGCTGGCGAACTTACTTGATAAATCATCAATGCAGATGCCCCCACTTCGTGACAGGCCTGAAGACATTTACTCTTTGGTGGTTCATTTCAGTGATATTGCGGCAAAGCAGATGGCTTCATTAAGAAAAACAATATCTGAGCAGGGCATGAAGTTGATGCAAAAGCACAGTTGGCCTGGAAACGTCCGAGAGCTGCAAAACTTTATTGAACGCGTGTATATTTTAACACCCTCTGATTTCGTCGATGTTCATGATTTAAAATTTGCCGGTCTTATTGAAAAGAAATCAACAAACACAACATCTGACTTAAATGATTTTTCTACATTTCGTGAGGCCCGTGCCGAGTTTGAAAAAGATTTTTTAATTAAAAAAATTCAAGAAAATGGCGGCAATATTTCTAAAACGGCAGAGGCCATTGGTTTAGAGCGAAGTTATTTGCACAGAAAGATTAAAGCTTACGGAATCGAGGACGTAATATGAACAAACAGTCGAACCAGCACCTGAAGTGGACTAAGGCTCACATCTATACATTAAAAGAAGCGCCAGCTGATGCCGAAATTCCATCTCATAAACTATTGATACGTTCGGGATTCGTAAAGAAGTTAGCTCCCGGGTTATACACCTATGGCATGCTGGCGTTACGGGCTATCCGCAAATTTGAAAATATCATTCGTGAAGAACTCGCTAAAGATGGCGCCATCGAAGTTTTAATGCCGGTGGTTCATCCCAAAGAGCTATGGATGGAAACTAATCGTTGGAATGAAATGGGCGCTGGCCTGCTGAAATTTAAAAACCGCAATGACCATGACTTTTGCCTCGCGGCGACTCATGAAGAGGCTGTGGTTGATTATGTTCGTCATGATTTAAAATCATATCGGGATCTTCCAAAAAATATATATCAGATTCAAACCAAATATCGTGATGAAATTCGCCCTCGCTTCGGTTTAATGCGTGGTCGTGAGTTCTCTATGAAAGACGCTTACAGTTTTGATGCGGATCAAGTTGGAGCCTTAAAAACATATGAGGCCATGTATGCGGCCTATCAAAGAATTTTTGATCGCCTTAATTTGCAATACCGTATTGTACAGGCCGATGCCGGTAATATCGGTGGAAGCCAAACGCACGAGTTTCAGCTTTTGGCTGATGCAGGTGAAGATGCACTTTTAGTCAGTGATACCACTCAGTTTGCTGCCAATATTGAAGTTTGCCCGGCCATTGATAGCGTAGCCTATACATCGCCTCATCAAGCTGAATTACCACTTGAGAAGTTTGCAACCCCTGGGCAAAAAACCATCGCCGATCTTGAAAAATTCACAGGAGTTGCGTCCAATGAACTGGTTAAAACTCTTTTCTTTGCTGCAAATGAGGATTTAAAGAATAATAAATCTTTAAAAGCTTTTGCAGTCCTTCTTCGCGGAAGCGATGAAGTAAATCCAATCAAACTTAAAAATATTTTAAAAATGGCAAATGCTCCGCTGATGTTAACAGATGCCGAGGTTCGAGAGGTTACTGGTGCGAGTCCGGGCTCTTGCGGACCAATTGTATTAAAGATTCCTATTTACGCCGATAACGGTATTCAAAATTTTAAAAATTATATCGTCGGTGCCAATGAAGATGGATTCCATTTTAAAAATGTTAATCATATAAGAGATTACCAAATTACACAGTTTGCCGATATCCGAATGGCTCAAGAAGGTGACAAATGCCCGGAGTCTGGCGGTAAACTAAAAGCTTTCCGTGGTATAGAAGTCGGGCATGTATTTTATCTTGGTCAAAAATACGCACAAAAAATGAATGGCGTTTTTTTAGATAAAAATGGTAGATCGCAATTTTATGAAATGGGCTGTTATGGAATAGGAGTTACACGTACGGTGCAGGCTTGCATCGAACAAAGCCATGACCAGGACGGTATTATTTGGCCAAAGGCCATTACACCTTTTCATGTACATATCTGTCATTTAGATCCGAAAGATGCGGCCGCAAGCGAGTACATTGATAATATGACAAAAGAGCTTGAATCTAAAAACATTGAAGTTTTTATTGATGATCGTGATGAGCGACCAGGAGTAAAATTTAAAGATGCAGATCTTCTTGGTTTTCCGGTTCGTGTTGTTGTCGGCAAAAAAGGTTTTGAGGCCGATCAAATCGAAGTGGTGCAGAGAAAAACAAAAGAAGTGTTTAAGTTGCCTAAGAATCAAGTCTTTCAAAAAGTTTTTGAGTTATTAAACTAGGAAGTTGCAATGAGTTTTTTAAAAAACCCAGTTATTTTAGCATTGGATGTGGATTCAAAAGACGAAGCTCTGAAAATTATAAATAACATCGGAGATTTAGTTGGGGCCGTTAAATTGGGACCAAGATTGATTTACCGTTATGGCGCTGATTTTATTACTGAAGTTGCTGGTCTTTCGCCAGTTTTTGTCGACAATAAATATTTTGATATTCCATCCACAATGCTAGCTGCCGTTCGCGCTAGTTTTGAGGCTGGGGCCACGCTGGTTACAGTTCACGCATTAGCTGGATCTGCGGCACTAAAAGAACTCTATAAATTAGAACAAGAATTGAATCAAATTCATCCATTTAAAATTTTAGCTGTCACAATACTGACGAGCTGGGAAAGGTCTTCAATGCCGGCCAGTCTCCAAACTTGGTCAATTGAAGATCATGTTAAAAGCTTAGCACAGGAAGTTCATAGCTCGGGTTTAAGCGGGCTTGTTTGTTCGGGGCACGAGTTGGAACTTCTAAATTATCCTAACATGTTTAAAGTAACGCCAGGTATTCGCTTAGATACTGATGTTGTTCAATCTGAAGATCAAAAGCGAGTGATGACTCCCAACCAAGCAATAAAAGCCGGAGCTTCCGCGCTAGTTATCGGTCGGCCAATTTTACAAGCGCAGAACCCGCGTGAAACAATACAGAAAATACTAGAAAGTTGTAATATATGAGAAAAAATAATTTTAAAAAAAATATTAAAGCACCATTGAAAGCTCAAAATAAACCACCGTCGCAAAAGCAAAACCACAGCAAGCCGGATAGGCCTTCATATCCCAAGACTTGGAGACAAGTTACAGGAACCCACGCCGTAAGTGAGCTACTGAGCACTCATCCTAAAAGCATCGAAGTTGTATTATTACAGGCTAACTGGCGCTCATCGGCTGAACTTCGTGTTTTAGCTGAAAAACTAGATAGTAAAAAAATTAAGATCGAAGAAAAATCAGATCAGCAATTGCAGGATATTTCAAGATCACATCAAGGGGCGGTGGCTTTTTCAAGCCTGGCTCTCGATTTTGATTATCAAAATTATAAATGGAGTCATCATGGTTTAGTTTTAGCTCTGGATGGAGTTGAAGACACACATAATTTAGGTGCCGTTTTAAGAACCAGTTGGCTGATGGGAGTTAATGGGATCATTATTCCCGAAGATCGAGCTGTGGGCTTAACTGCAACAGTTCACAAGGTGGCGTGCGGGGGTGTAGAACATGTGCCTGTACATCGCACCAATCAATTTGCTACTCCGTTTGAAAATTTAAAAAAAGCGGGATTCTGGGTTTTTGGTTTGTCACATAAAGCCGAAAAAACTATTTATGATCTGCAAATGCCCGAGAAAGTTATTTGGGTTTTAGGTGCTGAAGATAAAGGTTTGCGAACTCCTACAGAGAAAGCCTGTGACGAACTTGTCAGCATTCCACAGCTTTCGCCGAATGCCAGTTACAATGTTTCAGTTTCTGCTGCATTAGCATTGGGAGAAACTAAAAGACAGTGGATGAAAAAGTAAGTTGGACTGGACATCAACGAGTCTACTCACTAAACTGCAGTGAATGAATAGAATAAGTTACCTAAAATTTATATTATCTCTATTTTTTACATTTCTATTTGTAACTTCATCAGCGCAAGTTTTTATTCCTTTTTCCTTTTGGCAAAAATATATACCTCCGGTAGTAAATGTATTCACCGTAACTGATGCATCTTGGTCTGTTCCGCTGAACTGGAATAGTTCAAATAATAGTATTGAATGTATAGCTGGTGGCGGCGGTGGAAGCTCAGATGGCGGCAATGGTGGTGCTGGCGGCGGCGGCGGCGCTTATTCCAAAACTTTTAATACTACATTAACCCCGGGGGTCAGTACTTTAAATATTCAAATTGGAGCTGGCGGGGCAGGAACTGGTGGTGATTCATCAGTAGCCAACAACAGTGGGCCTGTAACTATTGTTCTGGCTAAAGGTGGAACC
>JBBTEQ010000087.1:0-9459 GCA_038042235.1 Bdellovibrionota bacterium
AGAAGAAGAAAAATTACAAAAAAACCAAAGCTTTGATAAGACTGCAGTTGAAACATTGGCCTCATTACGTGTTCTCGCGGACCACTCGCGATCAGTTTCATTTTTATTAGCTGATGGAGCTTTGCCTTCAAATGAAGGTCGCGGTTATGTTTTACGCCGTATTATTAGGCGAGCTGTCCGTTACGGACGAAAACATACGTCTCAATCCTTACTGGGCCCAATGAGCGCGGTTTTAATTGAACAAATGGCCGTGGTTTATCCTGAACTAAAAACCAGAAAAAATCTTATTCTTTCAACCATTCATGACGAAGAAGTTCGATTTTTACAAACCCTCGATAACGGAACCATAATTTTGCAGGATGAGATAAAAAAACTTATCAAGTCATCAAGTAAAGTATTATCCGGCGAAGTCGTCTTCAAACTTTACGACACTTATGGGTTCCCGGCAGACCTAACCGCACTGATTGCCGCCGAACATAATCTACAAATTGATGAAGCCTCTTTTGAAAAACATATGCAATCTGCAAAAGAAGTGGCTAAATCCTCTTGGAAAGGCAAAGGCCTTCAAGCGGATGAAAAACATATTCTAGAATTGACTCAGAAATTATCAAAAATGCCTACTGTCTTTGTTGGTTACGATACTCTTCAGGAAAATTCTGAAATCTTAAGTCTATCAAATGGCTCGCAAGAAATTAATTCACTTACTAAGGGAGAAACCGGTCTAATCATTTTTAAGCAAACTCCTTTTTATGCTGAAGGCGGTGGCCAGGTGGGCGACCAAGGCTTTATTAATGCTCGCAATGGCCAAGCCAAAGTTTTAAACTGCACTAAGCATAATGAAGTGTATATACATCATATCGAGGTCGTGTCGGGTCAGTTAAAATCAAATGAATCCGCTGAATGTAAAGTTGAAATTTCCGTGCGTCGCCAGACCGCTGCAAATCATTCGGCTACTCATTTGATGCATTCGGCTCTTCGCAAGGTTCTTGGCGATCATGTGACACAGGCCGGATCATTGGTTGACAGTTCTAAAACCCGTTTTGACTTTACTCACAATAAGCCCTTGAGCAGTGATGAAATTTTAAAAATAGAAAACCTAGTAAATGAAGAAATCGCCTGTAGCAACCCCGTCAAATCTGACATTATGTCGCACCAGCAAGCACTAGCAAAAGGAGCCATGGCTTTATTCGGAGAAAAATACGGCGATCAAGTTCGTGTATTAACTATGGGTTCTTTTTCAAGTGAACTTTGCGGCGGTACTCACGTTAAAAATACCTCTGAAATTCGCGCTTTTAAAGTCATATCCGAATCTGGAGTCAGCAGCGGCGTTAGACGAATTGAAGCCATTACCGGAACTTCGGTTATTCAATATTTAATAAAAAATAGCGATGAACTTTTGTCTGCACGCCAAACAGCTGGAGTTGCACCTGATAAGACATTAGCAAACTGGATCGAAGACAAAAAAAGTGAACTTAAAGACTTACAAAAACAAATCCAAAAAGCCCAAGCTGGGCAGATTAATGTTGATGACTTACTAAAAACCTCGCAGACTTTTCAATCTCAATCGGGGCCCGCACAATTAATTTTTGCCGACTTAAGTGTTGATGACCGTGAGGTTTTATCACAGATATCAGACCAGCTTAAGAATAAAGTTCAGCGCGGAATTATTATCGCCATCGGTAAGGGCGAAGGTTCTCACCCGGTTATTATTTCTGTCAGCAAAGAGCTGAACTCACAGTTTAAAGCTGGTGATTTACTTAAAGATTTTGCACAGGTTCTGGGTGGCAAGGGTGGCGGACGTCCTGATTTTGCACAAGGCGCAGTGCCTGATCGCAGTCAGCTCAAAGAGGCTTTTAGTTTAATAAGTAAAAAGATACTGCAATAATTACGGACAACTCATCTGCTGATATTGTTTTTTTAGATTTTCAATATAAGCTTTTAATAAATTCGATTGATCTCCACAAAGGTCAATCGAATTGCTGCCGCAACCATCATTGGCAGCACCCAAGTCGTATTGCTCTTTATCTGTTAGCAACTGTGCATAAGGTAATTTCACAACTTGGCTACAGACCGTTCCCTCTGGCAAGTTAGGCAGAGTCTGACAAATTTCAGAAGTTTTCAAAATTGAAATCACTTCATCTGTTAAAATTTCATTCAAACAATATCTTCCGGTCTCACTGTCTATATCAGATGTTTCTAAAATAATTCCAGTTTTCAAATCTAACTGTAAAGTTTTATTATAGTTCAGCTGATATGTATTTCCGGCTTTTGTTACAACTTTAGAATCATTTATAATAAAATTTATGCTCTGAAGATCTTCTTGATTTAACTCGATTCTTTTCAAAACTCCCGTAGCACTGACCTCATCAGCGCCGGGTAACGGCTGACAATTCTGAAAAGAAAAGAATAAAATAAACGCTGCAATTATCGAACTTGCGGCGATTGACTTCATGCTGTCTTCTTATCACTACTGGTTGCATTATTAGCCTGATTTACTACTTTTGCTCCACACTCACTGCAAAATTTGCATTCCACAGCTATAACAGCATGACACTGTACACATTCAACGCCATTAGCAATAATCGTCTTCTTTTTTGGTCCCTCATCGATTTCGGTCAAGTCAACCACGCCTTTTTCGTTGAGTTTGTCGATTTCTCTAATCAAAGACCAAATATCTAACTGAGTTTTAAATTCTTTTATATCAAACTGCAGCTCAACTTTTTCATCTGCGCCGCTTTTAGTTATACTTTTACGTTTACAAAACAATCCCTTACCCTCTAACGAAATAAAGTGACCATTTCCCAAATTAACGCCATATTCTTTAAAAAAATCAGTGACCTCATTAAAGTTTTTAGAAACGATACCGAATTTATCAGGCGCAGCCACCACATAGCACATTAATAACAAACGTAATGTGTTGTAATTTGATTCATCGTATTTGAGCAGTTCGGTTTTTCCGCCCTTATAGTAATAATATTGATAGAATTCAAAAAAGGCCTCAAGTGCCGGTAAATCGAAAATTTCAAAACCCTGAATTTCAGTTAAAGCCTCAGAATCGGGATTATTCGGGTCGCGTCCCATAACATACTCGCCTAGTTTCAATTTTATTAGTATCTGTGTTATTTGTTCTAAGCGCTTGAGTGACTCACCAAAAACCCTTTGAGAGTAGCTACGCAATGTTTGCCAGTCGATCTTGGCTTTTGAGCCATCCTTCAAACCTTTGTGATTAAGCACATGAAAAAGAGAACCAAATACTCTTGGTATTGATTCTTCAGAACAGGGAATGGCACTTTTTTCTTGTTTATAATTTTTAATTTCATTTACAGACCACTTTAATTTATCGGCCATAGTTTTAATAAATGATTTGTTCGTTGGACTCAAAGACTCATACTGGGTTTTAAAAATATCTACGGGGACTTCACTGTATTTTATTTCTTGTTGTGCCAGCGCCGAGTAAAGATATTGACTGACACCTAGTACAACCAGATCTGCAAACACAAAACCATTGCCAACTGTCATAATTTCAATAATTTTATTATTTTTTTGCAGACATAAATTGATCTGCCCGGATTGAACTACAAATACAGACTGAATTTTATCCCCAGCTTTAAACAAAAACTGGCCTTTTTTAATAATCTTAATTTCCGACATTATAATAGCCCTCTAAAGGATCTTATCGTCGATTATTAGCCTGAGCTAAAGAAAACAAAATATTATTTAATATTAGGCTGAATGTTCAGGCAATTCAGTTTTAGAGTAAAACTTTCTTTTTAGATCGGCCTGGACCTGAATCATTGTTTCTTCGAGTAATACGTTAAACATCTGCTCGGCCCCCACACCATACATACTAGCTAAAGTTCTAAGTGTATTGATAGGTGGTTGAGATATCCCTCTTTCCCAATTAGATATAAATTGTGAGGTGCTGTAGCCTAATTTAGTAGCCACATCTTTTTGTGACAGGCCCGACAAAGTCCGTTTTTCTTTTAAAAATTGCGCCAATTTATTAGATTCCTGCTGCATGACTACCTTCTTCATAAATACCCACTGGTTTAAATCAGAATAGCATTCAAATAATAAATTTCAAATTAATTTAACAATATTTTAACAATATTTTTGGATTTTTAACTCAACCAAATAAAAAGGGGGAACACATGTTTCCCCCTGGACTTAAGACTATAAAAATTTTGAATATTAACGCTTCGAGTACTGACCGCTGCGTCGCGCACCGTGTTTGCCGTATTTTTTTCTCTCAACCATACGAGGATCTCGAGTAACAAAACCAGCTTTTTTCAGTACATCTTTTAACTCTGGGCTGAACGCAATCAAAGCACGAGTAACGCCGTGACGAATAGCGCCGGCCTGACCAGATTCACCACCACCAGTAACCATTACTTTTAGATCGAATTTTCCTATCATATTTACAATATCAAGTGGCTGCATGATCACCATGCGCGATTGCAAACGAGTTAAATAATCATCAGATTTTTTTCCATTGATAGAAACTAAACCCTTACCTGGTTTTAAGTAAACGCGCGCCGAACTTGTTTTTCTTCTTCCAGTTGCATAATACATTTTTTCTGTAGTAGCCATTTTATACTTTACCTTTTTTAGTTTTTACAACGAAAGCTTCTGGCTTCTGAGCTGAGTGTGGGTGCTCAGGGCCTTTGTAAACTTTAAGTTTTGTAATTAATGATTTAGAAAGTTTATTCACTGGCAACATTCCGCGCACAGCTTCCGAAATAATAAACTCTGAATCATTTTCTTTCATTTGCTCCGCAGTTTTTTCTTTCAATGAACCAAAAAAACGAGAGTGACGATAATACTTTTTAGTATTCCATTTATCGCCCGTCATTTCGATTTTGTCAGAATTAATGATAACAACAAATCCACCAACATCTGCGTGTGGCGTGAATGTTGGTAAATTCTTACCACGTAATATATTGGCAACGTGAGTTGCTACACGGCCTAATCGCAAACCAGCGGCGTCTACAACAAACCACTTACGATCAGCTTCTTCTGTTTTTGCATTCCAAGTCTTCATAGTTCTTACTCCGAAAATAGATGAATGAGTGTTTTAAAGTTCGCGGCACCTATTGTCAAGGTCTAGAGGGTAGTAAACACGTATTAAAAACAGCCCCTGAGCAGGGGCCGGGGGGCCAGCAGCTTTTCGGTCTCTCAATTCAATGATTTCTTTCATTTTTAAGGCTGCGATGCCCTTTTTTTCAAATAAAAGCTGAGTTCCAACAATATTTCGAACCATCTGTTTTAAAAACCCCGAACCCGTGATTGTAAATTGAGCAATGTTATCTTTTCGCCAGCTCCACTCAGCTTTCTCTATGGTTCTAACTGTGTGAGACACATCCGATCCAACAGACTGAAAGCTCTTAAAGTCTTGATTTCCCAAAAGATATTTAGAACATGAGTTCAAAAATTCTAAATCAAGAGGCTTTCGTATCCACTCTGTATAGCGGTTCAAAAATGCACTTTGCTGATCAGCGTTGTAAATTAAGTATCGATAGGTTTTTTTATCAGGAGATAGCGTTGAATGAAAGTCCTCAGGGGCCATCCACGCCTTCTTAACAACTATGCTAGATGGAAGCTGAGTCTTCATTGCCCTGCTGAGATCAAAGCCTTTTAAACGCTCTTCAGGCCTATTTGTATCAAAGTGACAGACCTGATTAAGCGCATGCACTCCAGCATCCGTACGACCAGAGGCAAAGAGCGAAATTTTCTGATCAAAAATTTTTTCCAGTCCAGTTTGTATTGTCTGGCAAACACTGGGCTTAGGACCGTGGTTCTGACGCTGCCATCCGCAGAAATCAGTACCATCATAAGCTACTGTAAATTTAATTCTAGGCACACAAATTAAGGCTTATACCAACAGAGAGGTCGCATCCCAAGCTTATAACCTTCACTAAGGGTACAAAATCCAACATTGGGATCTTTGTCGTCAGTGTCTTGATCATAAGATTTGTTGCAAAGTATTCCACTAAAGTAAGTATCTAATCGACATTGTGGCAACGGGTGATCTTCATATGTTTTAGCCACAGTTGAAGTGTCGGTAGTTCCAAAACTAACAAGTGGAAGACCACGAACTGCAGATGACAAATTAGCCGCCGACTGAGCTGCCATTGCGATTCGCTGACAAAGAGCCACTTCATTTGCATTATTATAAACGAGCTGACACTGCTGAGTCACACGCGCGTCAACATTCATCTGTGAAACTATTCTAATATTGTCTTCGTGTTCTAAAACTCTTCTTAGACATTTCATAGAAGCAAAATGATCTGCTTGCCCTTCAACAGAGGGCCAAAAAGGCTTATCTCTGTGTATTTTTTTAGGTGCGCCACCAAGAAAATGGCCTAATTCATGGCACATAACCATAGCTAACGCATCTTCAGTAACTGCCGGATGCCGGGCCAATCCCCCGTACATATTAATAACCCACCTTTTTCCCCATATATTGGCATTAGCATTAACTGTATCATCTTCCCAGTGCGGATAAAGCACTAGCAGCGCGCCTTTTTCAGCAACAAGCGGAGTGTAAATATTAAAAATATTATTTATAATCTGAAGATATTTTTCCTGAGTTATATCACTTGTAAATAATGAAAATTGTGAAATTTTTAAATCATTTTTTGGCAAAAACCCGAATTTACCATCCTCGCTATTACAAGCCAAGGCAAAAGACACCATCATTGAACAAACTGTAAGTGCTATTAAAAAAATATTCTTCATAAGTTACCCCTTAACGCCACTGTTATAGGATTCCAAAATTTGGGTGTCTACTTAAAAAGAGCATAACTATTAATTTATATTAGAAATCAAAAGCAAGACCGGCATTAACGTATTTATTTGAAAAACCGAAGGCCTCTGAGTTCACTTCTACTACTCGAAACTCAAGCGTTAACCATAAACTGCTGATTCCGTACTCACTGTCTAATTGAAAACTCATGTCTCTGTCTATGGCGCCAATATTGATAAGAACGCCACCGGTGGCATAAAATCCCAAACTACCGATAACATTCGGCAAGGCCTTATCTTCACGTTTTTCAGCAAGAACGACATAAGTGCCTCCACCGGCCACATAAGGCGCGAACATCTGCTTATCCTTCCACTCAAGCCTGTAAACTCCGCCAAGTGTTAATGGCAATGTCACAAATGTAAAAGATTCTGTAGAGGTTGGATTAGGAGTAGCAACCAATTTGCCATTACCACTGACACTCATGATCGAAAATCCCGCCTGTAAACCTAGTCGCCCCTTATCAGAAAGATGAAACCACTCGTAATCATAGCCAATAATAACTCCGGAATCTTCATTATAAAAATCCTGAAAATTATAATCATTGAAAGTTCCAGTAGGATTGCCGCTGGCGTCGGTTTGCTCGATACTAATAGAAACTTCTGGGTGATTTGCCTGCCCAAAACTAATACGGCTGGATTCTTTTTTTAGCGGCCTTTCAGTGTCGTAAATATAGGTGCCATCTTTTTTTATTCGCACAAGGCCTTCTTGCGCCAAGGGATGGTTTATTGTTTTTTCCGAGGCAGAAACTTCAGCTTTTACTAATGGTGTCACCAGCAAAACAACAAACAAAACCCAAAAAGCTCTTTTGGAATTAAAATAACTCGCGGTCTTAACTAGAAACAGCGTTGCCACTAGCATCAATAAAAGTGTTAGAAAAAACCCTACCTTCAAAGAAATAAAAGCAAATACTAACAAAGGGTACAGCATAATCTGGGTTGCTGTTTTCAGGTAATTATTTCCTGATATAAAACTTGCAATCGGTGGGCTAATTTTATAATAAAATTTTATGAAAACTTTTCCTAAAAAATTATTCTGTAAAAATTTATTTCTGAACTTTCTGAATACTTCCACTTCAGGCGCTGATGTTGAGCCAAATGCCGCAGTTGATATAAAACAATGTTGATCGCCTAAAACCCCGACAACTTCAGAAGGGGTCACACAACCTGTCGGCACCGCCGCCGCGTCAGTAACATATCTATAAATATTTTGGGCCTTATTTCGCATACCATAGACCATGCAATACTTCTGATAGTTTTCGATTCCGCCCGAAACCTGTGAATCGGGAATACTGCCATCGGTGGAATTTATGGTTTTAAAAATAGGTGCGACAACTCCATTACGAAAAGACGTATACGCCGCAGCTTCTCCACCAGTTAGCACGGAAATGGGAAATACCGCAATTGCATCCCAATCTAAACCGGCGCCAGTGGTTGCGTCTGCATCTACTCCTCCATAAATTGCTGTATCAATAAATACTTTTGCATCACCTGGAATAAATTTAATATTACAAACACCCGAACCAACTGCTGTTGTTGGGCAAAAAGTTTGTGTTACAGCCGGAATAACTACGGCTGGAATATAATGCAGCTTAATCGTACGCGTGCTTCTTTCAGCATCTTCTACTTGACCTGTATTATCTGAATCAACACCAAAGCCTATTACTTTAGATGCTAAAAGTGCCGTTGCCCCAACACAACTACTTGTTAAACCGGCGCTACTACAAATAGCCCCCCATGTGGTTTCTAAAGTTATAGTTGATGAATCTGCCGTATATGCTGCAGAAGGAAGCGTAGCAAGTTCCGTAGTTGTATCGATAAATAATTTTGCAACACCGGTTACAGTTTTAGTAACTTGAAAAGATATAGATAACTTTAATGCAGGATGAACACTGCTTTGGTTGCAAGCATTAACGCTACCACTGGTATCTATACAACTATTACATGTTGATGCTGCACTGACTGTTGTACAGGGCGAACCCGAAATGCCACCATAAATAGTTAGAAGATCTGTTGAAATGGACGAGTGTCCCGTTATAGCAACGCTTCCTGTTTTAACCAATAGCTCCGCCACAGCAAAAAGATTTTGATTAAATAAAAGTATTAAAGTGAAAAATAGACTGTGCCTTGCTAGATGCTTAATCACCTTATTATTGCATCATGGCAACAATAAGCTGTCTATTGGCATAAAGACCAGAACAAGACTGATGACCTAACAAAAAATACGTTCAGCAATTTGCAAACCATTAAGGGCTGCACCTTTTTTTAAGTTATCTGAAACCACCCACAACAACCAACGTTTTTTGTTATGTCTATCCTGATGAATCCGGCCCACAAAAACGGGCTCTTCGCCAGAAACTTCTAATGCTGTAGGAAAGTCTTGGTCTAGCACAGCTAAACCTTCAAAGTTACCGAGTGCGCTAATGATTTCTTCTTTTGAAACTTCTTTTTTTAGTGTAACCCATACCGATTCCGAGTGCGAATTCAAAGCCGGAATTCTTACGGCAAATGCCGAAATTTTCAAATCAGGAATTGAAAGTATTTTTGCCGACTCATCCATGATTTTAGATTCTTCTGTTGAAAACCCATCGTCACCGAAACTGCCGATCTGCGGAATACAGTTAAATAAAATCTGTTTAGAAAAGGCTTTTGGTTCAT
>JBBTEQ010000088.1:0-5840 GCA_038042235.1 Bdellovibrionota bacterium
CAACGGCGAACACTCGTTTTGCCCCATTTTTAAGTAGGCTGTCAACAGCTTGTGTTAAAGTTCCGGCCGTATCGATCATATCATCAACTATAACAGCGGTTTTACCTGTAACATCACCGATTAAATGCATGGCTTTGGCCTCGTTGGCTCCTGATCTGCGTTTATCGATAATGGCCAGACTCGAATCAATTCTTTTTGCAAAAGCACGTGCTCTTTCAACTCCTCCGGCATCTGGACTCACGGTGACAATATCAGACCCCATACCAACATTTTCTTTAAAGGCCCTGGCTAGCGTAGGAGTCGCAAATAAGTGATCAAAGGGGCAGTTAAAGAAACCCTGAATTTGGGCTGCATGCAGATCAACGGATACAACGCGGTCGGCTCCGGCGGTGGTTAGTAAATCCGCCATACATTTTGCTGAGATTGGGGCGCGCGGTGCCACTTTACGATCTTGTCTGGCGTAACCGTAATAAGGGATAACGGCCGTGACTGAGGCCGAAGAGGCTCTTTTTAAGGCGTCGAGCATAATAAATAATTCAATGTAGTTTTGATTTACCGGAGAGCAGGTGCTGTGAATGATAAAGACATCTTTTCCACGAACACTTTCTTTAATTTCAACCTGAGTTTCCCCATCAGCGAATGAGTTAACTTGGCTTTGGCCAAGACTAACTCCCAGTAAACTCGTCACTTGAGTCGCTAAATTTTTTGTAGAATTTCCGGCAAAGATTTTTAAGTTCGAAAGCGACATAAAACCTCTTTATTTTATCTGATTTGGTATTATCAGATTTGGTTGTTAAGAAAACTACCAGTTACCAATAAGAGTGTCACGATGAAGATTGAGCAAAGCTTCATATGAATAATGTAAGACTTTACTAACTGCTTTTCAGTTTTGCTAAAAATTGAGCTAACGCCATTGCACGGTGAGATTTTTGAACTTTGTAAGCGGGCCCGAGCTCCGCCAGTGTTTTAGTTTCGCCTTCGGGTATAAAAATGGGATCATAACCAAAGCCCATGGTGCCAGCTACCTTAGTACCAATTTGCCCCTTTAATAGGCCCTCAAAAACCCATTCTTCATTATTGGGAGTTAAAACCACAGTAACGCATTTAAACTGCGCTTTCCTATTTGCCGCGGAACGAATCTGAATCATTTTAAGTAATTTTGCTACATTTTCAGAATCACGGGCATTGGGGCCTGCATAGCGTGCACTATGAATTCCCGGGAGATTATTGAGGCCTTCAACTTCAAGGCCGGCGTCTTCACCTAGAACCCAATGCTCAGATTTTAGGGCCTTTACAGATTTTGCTTTAATGCGGGCATTATCTAAAAATGTTTGGCCGTCTTCAGGGCGTGGAGTGAAGTAGGGCAAATCAGCTTGTGAAAAAAGTTTTAACTCAGGAATTTTTCCCAAGGTTAATTTGTATTCGTCTAATTTGCCTTTATTGCCGGTGGCGATCCACAATTCTTTATTCAGTTCCATAAGGCTCTATCTTTTAAGTGGAAAAAAAGAGCCAATCAGTTTTTCTTGTTCTATAAACAAACGCTGGCAGCCGATTTCTGCTAATGACATCATTTCAAGTAGCTGTTGTTTAGAGAAAGTGCCGTCTTCGGCTGTACCTTGAATTTCAATAAAATCATTTTTGTCCGTCATTACAAAGTTCATATCGGTACCGATTTCAGAATCTTCTTCATAGTTTAAATCTAAAAGGGGAGCCACGATATTATTTTGTTCATGTAAGCCGACAGAAACTGCGGATACATAATGTTTCAGAGGGATGCTTTTGATTTCGGAGAGATCATTTAGTTTTTTTAATGCTAGTGCAAGGGCCACAAAGCCGCCAGTTACAGCCGCTGTGCGAGTGCCTCCATCGGCGTTAATAACATCGCAATCGATCAGGATTTGTTTTTCGCCAAGGCCTTTTAAATCGACGCACGAGCGTAATGATCTGCCAACCAGTCTTGAGATTTCTTGGGTGCGACCGCCAGTCTGAGATTTTTCCCGTTTAATACGGGTGTGGGTTGAGCGTGGTAGCATACCGTACTCAGCGGTAACCCATCCTGCACCTGAACCTGCAATCCATGAAGGAGCTTTGGATTCGTAGCTCGCAGAGCAAAGCACTCGAGTTTTTCCAAACTCAACAAGTACAGAGCCTTCGGCGTAATCTAAGACGTGAGGAGTGATTTTAATATTTCGTAATTGGTCGGGGGTTCGTGAATCAAATCTTTTCATGTCAATATTTCTCTTACAGAGCTTAGGGTTTGTCACTCTTTTCTTTATATTCAAGAATTGCTGCCGTTAGTAATCCGGCAATTTCGGTTTGATAATTTTCAGTGGTTAATTTTTTTGCTTCACGGCGATTTGAAATAAAGCCTAACTCAACTAAAGCTGCGGGCATCGTGGTGTTTTCGATTACATGAAAGGGGGCGCGCTTGATTGTGCTTTTAATCATGCTTTTGTCAGCGCCTGTAATAGAACTTTTTTGCTCTTGAGCCGTCTTTAGTGATTTAGCGAGCCTCAGACTTCTTTCGGTTTTATCATAGAATTGAAAATCATTTTTAATTTTTTCAATAACTTCTGAACTTGTAGGGAAATGATTTTTAGTCACTGATTGCCTTAGGTTACCGCTCGCGTTAGGTGAGTTAAAGTAAAACTCCATACCGCGTACGGACTCTGAGTTAGAAGTATTGGCATGTAAGCTTACAAATAGATCGGCCTTCAGGTCGTTGGCGATCTGCACGCGATCCTTTAATGAAAGACCCTGTACTTTGTTTCGTGTCAGAGTGGTGATGATATTTTTTTGTTGGTCTAAATTGGCTTTTATTTTTTGAGTGATCTGAAAAACAATCTTAGATTCTATAAAAGAATCTCGTGTGGCCCCCAGGTCGGACCCACCATGACCAGGGTCTAGGACAATGTGAAAAGAATGATCTGATGAGCTTTGGGATGAAAAAGCAATTAAAGCTGAAAAATAAGTTATAAAAAAAACTAATCTTATTGGTGGCAGGGCTCTTATCATAAGCTCTTAGAGTATATGTATTTATTTAAAAAGAGAAAAAAAAAGACGGCCAGGTTGGGGGGGGGGATCCTAGCCGCCATGGGGTACCTTATGTAATAGCAAGACTTAAACCCACATAAACAACAATATAAGGCATCTGAGCTGTATAAAATTTTGACAGTGACAATGTGTGGCTGTAAATTTAAGTGTCAGCGTATTAGACTGAGGCATTAAAGTGAGGTCAAATTGAATTCTGTTGATGCAAATTCTCAACCCGATTGTCTCTGGGCATTACATAATCCTATTAAGTCCTGGGCTCTTTATAACTTAACAGCGTTGGAGATTAGATTTCTGTTTTTAACCTTAAGTGCCAGTGAGCTTAGAACTGTTAGAGTATGTAAAAAAAACGAAAGCAGCTGGCAAGAAGTGAACAAAGATAGTCATCCGGATTTTTTTACAAAAACTTTTGTAGAACATTACCTTAAAACTGAAGCTTATCCCGAAATTGTCGGGTCCGATATCGTGGACTCTGATAAGCAGTATTTTGTGATCAAGCCCAATAGAGTTCTTCACCCCAGATTACATACACGTTATGATGTTTCGGTAACTTGTGTTCTGGTCGGCAGTAATAATAAAGAGTTTAAAACGAGTACCATCGATTTATCTGAAGGCGGTTTGTATTTTCAGGATGCTATACCTAGCTGGGTAGCAGGCTATTTTTTAGTGGTTGTAAATGATAAGTTTCAATTGATGTGCAGTCTTGTTGAGGATCAAAAAGAAAAAAAACGCGTTCAGATTGTTTCTGAAGAGTCAGATTTTAATTTTGTACAGTTTAGAAACTGGCTCAGTACACTTTAGGTGATGGCTACGGCTGTTCGATTATCCTTATTCTGAACAATAAGAGTACGCGTCGGAAAGGCAAAAGCTAATTTTTGCGCTTCAGCGACCTCGAAAATAAGATCAAGATATTTGCCGACATTGGCCATTTCAGTTTCATCAACATTCAATTTAGTATGAAAATTAACAATTACATTTAAAGATGAATCACCAAAGCCGCTAAAATGAACTGAAATGCGTTCTCGGTCGATATTCGGATCCTGTAGGAGCTGATATTTCAAATTTTCGGCAAAGTTTTGCAGTGTTTTTGGGTTGGCATCATAGGTGAAACCGAGTGTCTGGCGAAAGCGTATCCAGCCATCACGTTTAGCTAAGTTATCAATTTTTTCTTTGGCAACAACAGAATTTGGTAGAGTTACTAGTGAGTTGTAAAAGGTTCGGATCACGGTAGACCTAAAACCTATGCTCTCAACGGTGCCTTCGGTATCTCCGATTTTAATATGATCTCCCAATTTAAATGGGGAATCTAATAATATAGTGATCGTTCCAAAAACATTGGCAACTGTATCTTGCGCCGCAAAAGCCAGGGCTACGCCCCCAATTCCTAGGCCGGCCAGCAGTGCCGTTACGTTGACTCCAAGATTTTGTAAAACAATCAAGGCACCAACAACGACAACAGAAACCTTTAATGTTTTACTTGCAAACGGCGCTAATTGATTATCCAGTTCAGTATCCGTGGATTTAGTCCACTCCTGTAATGAAATTCCAAAAGCTTCAGCTGCTAAGTAACAAATACGGATCACATTTACTGATAGAAATATTTTAAGCGCGATATTACAATACTTACTGAGATTTACTGTAAGTTCTAAAGAATCAATTAGCAGAAGACCTAAGAAACTGATAAAAACCCAACTGAGCCCTTTTTCAATTTCCTGTTTGAAAAAGAATTCCATGAATGTTTTTTTTGGAAAATAATTCTGAGCTTTTTTAAGTTTAATGATGGTCCACAGAACCAAGCTTCTCGCAAAGTACAGAGCTACTGCCGCTCCAAAAAAAATAAACCATTTTGATGAGGGCATGCCAAATATCATTGTATTTAATAAATTCATAAAACCCCGCTGTAAGTTAAAATTAAAACCAGAGCTCCTAAGATTATCCTATAATATCCAAAGTATTTAAATCCATATTTGTTAACGATAGAAATAAAAAATTTAATGGCCAGAACGGCAAATACAAAAGAAAATAAAACGCCTAATAAGAGGTTTAAACTTTGTGAGGACTCTAATAGATCGCGTATTTTCCACAGCTTATAGCCTGAAGCTGCCGCCATTGTTGGGATGGCTAAAATAAACGAAAACTCGGTGGCTTTTTCGCGAGAAAGGCCGACAAACTGCCCGCCAATGATCGTAGCGGCCGAGCGGGAAACTCCCGGTATCATTGAAATGCTTTGAAAAAGACCAATCAATAAAGATGATTTCGGGTTTAGGTTTTGTAGATTTCTATTTTTAAACCAAGAGTCGATGCCGATAAGTATGAGGCCGCCGATAATAAGAGAGACCGCTACAACAGTGGTGCTTTCAAATAGCTGGTCTATTTTGTTTTTTAATAAAAAGCCAATAATGGCCGTGGGAATAAAAGCGAGTGCAATATGGAGGTAAAACTGATAATTCCATTTAAGTTTGTCCTTATATAGATAAACTACGGCAAGAATGGCTCCAAACTGAATAATTACATCAAAGGCTTTGGTAAAATCCGTAGCCTGGGTTTTCATAAATGCATTTGTTAATATTAAATGGCCGGTTGAAGACACTGGAATGAATTCCGTAAGACCTTCTACAAAAGACAAAAGTAACACTTCAAGAAATGACATATTAAATATTTATAATACTCCGTATTAAGTTTTTATAATCCTTTGTATTAATACATAGTTCGATCAATTACCCAATACCCCAACCAATGTCTGGGTGCGTAAATTTAAAAATATTTAATTATTTACTATTTTTTTTTAA
>JBBTEQ010000089.1:0-8530 GCA_038042235.1 Bdellovibrionota bacterium
TAGTTAAATATCCTGTTGTTGCCGAAAAAGAAATTACTATTTCGGCCTATGACCCTATTACTAAACTGACTGATGAGGTTAAAGTGACTGTTCTAACTGGCGAGGCCAAGAATGTACAACTCAAGCTCGGTCGCGGTGAGAAAAAAAATAAAAAATGAATATTGGACGTTGGATTATCGACGCAAAATTGCGTGGTTCAAAACCCGCAGTTGAGTATAAAATTAACAAGGTTTGGCAACAGCTCTCGTGGTCTGAATACATAGATAAGGTGACTTCGGCCCATGCCTATTTAAAGAAACTCAAGATAAGTAAAAATGATCATGTCGGTTTAATGTCTACAACTCGGTGGGAGTGGGGCGCGCTGGATCTTGCACTACTCGGCTCAAGCGCTGTGGTGGTTCCAATTTACCCGAACTTAAACGACGAAGAGCTATTATATATAATTAATCACTCCGATATTAAATTTCTGATTATTGAAACTGAAGTGCAGATAAAGCAGCTTGATCGCATAAAATCTGGATTTTTAAAAAATGTTACAATTATTTCAATGAATGATATTAATTTTAATCAGGAAATATCTGACAAATTAAAAAATAGTTTTTTTAATTTGTGTAAAAAAATCGATTTAAAATCTATCGCAACCATTGTTTACACTTCGGGCACCACTGGGAAACCCAAGGGTGCAATACTTTTACACGAAGCCATTGTTTCTGAAATAACAGAAGCTTATTCGTTATTCGGTATTAAGCCGAATTATAAGTCTTTAACTTTTCTGCCTTTCGCTCATATACTAGGACGAATCGAGCACTGGGGAAGCTGCTGGAATGGTCACACATTGGCCTATGCTGAGTCTATTGAAAAAATAAAATCCAGCCTTATAGAAGTTAAACCTGATTTCATTATCGGCGTTCCCAGAGTCTTTGAAAAAATTTACTCAAACATTATGGCACAGGTCGAAACCATAAAATATAAACAAAGCCTATTTTCATTAGCACTTGAAACTGCCCAGGAAATACAAAAGTACAGAAAAACCAAAGAAGCCATTCCGTGGTCTTTACTGTTAAAACACGAAGCCTTCAGCAGAATCGTCTTTTCGCCGATACAAAAAGCCTTTGGGGGTAAATTGAAATTCGCAATCAGTGGTGGCGCGCCCATCAGTGCAGAGTTAGTCGAGTTTTTTTCTTATTGTGGTCTGCCAATATTGGAAGGTTATGGTTTAACCGAAACCTGCGCCGCAATCACCATTAATACTTTAAACAATAATCAAGCCGGTACAGTGGGGAGCCCCATCGGTGATGTAAAAATTAAATTCGCAGAAGACGGCGAGATTCTTGTTAGTAGCAAAAAATGTTTGAGTGAATATTATAAAGATCCGGAAGAAACCAAAAAAAATTTAAAAGATGGCTATTTTGCCACTGGCGATATCGGTCTTTTTACACAAGCAGGATATCTGAAAATCACAGACCGTAAGAAAGATCTAATAAAAACCTCTGGCGGAAAATATGTGGCTCCGCAAAAACTGGAAGGGCTGTTAAAGCAGGACCCGCTGATCTCTAATGTTTTGATACACGGAGATCAAAGAAAGTTTATCAGTGCACTTATTACTTTTGACGAGGAGCAACTTAAAGAGTGGGCCAAGTCTCAGCAACTAACCTATAGTAAAATCCGTGATCTCTATCTTAACCCGTTGCTTAAAATTCGCCTGCAAAAGCATATTCAGGGTCTTAATTCTAAACTGGCAAGTTTTGAAGCTATTAAAAAATTCGAGATTATTTCAGACGAATGGACTGTCGAAAACGGCAGCTTGACTCAATCTTTAAAGGTCAAGCGTAAGTTGATTGAAACTAAGTATGCCGATCTTATTAACGAAATTTACGAATAAAAATATTTTACGGCACACAATATCTGGTGTTATTGAGGGTTGCCTGGTACTGCCGCTCGCCTATCCAAGGCAGTTTGTAGCTGGTATTTGCTAAGTACTTCTTAGCTTCGGCATCATTTCCCAGTTTATCATGAGTGACCCCAAGGCAGAACTTCACTTCTTCAAATAAACTGCGCGCAACAGATTGAATATGCTCTTTCCACTTTGCATCTTTTGAATAAGTGTTGCGAATAAGGGCCTCTAAATTTTCATTGCCAGTAAAAAATAATTTTTCGTAATCTTGATCCGGGTGATATAATCGGTAAACGTCTTCAAGAACCTCAAGAGCATGCTTAAATTTATCTTTTTCAAAACTCATTTTAGCCAAAAACATTTGCTTCTTTGCGATATTGCTAACTAAGTGAGGTACGGCTTTATAAAGCTCTAGCGCCTCTGCGGATTGGTCCCCAGAAAGCCAAATTTTAGCCGTCATAGCTAGCTGATCCATAACTTTGGTTTGGTCGCGATCGGGAGTAGGTAAGTTTTTTAAATCAACCAGCGGCTTTTTTTCATCTGCAGCATTGTTAACAATTGCCGTGGCCCCATCAACTGCAGCTTTAGCATTTTCTACTGGAACATCTTTATTAGGATAAAACAAATTATGTATAAAGTATGATGCTTTAAGAACATCGACTTCAAAATAAAAATAGCGATCTGCATGAGGCCCTGTTTGCCCTCTTCCTGCTGCAGCAAAAGGGCTAAAACCCGAAGCTGCTCCAAAATTAAAATCCTGTAGATAGGGATTAAACCCAAGACTTATACCCAAATCTTTATGTACTAGCCCCGTAGAAATGGCTACCGAATAATATCCATAATCAAAATCCTTCATATACATTCGAGAGTTTAATCCAAACTCAGCTTGAATATTAGTCCAAGTGGTCAAAAAAGGAATGTTGACAGACCTTTTGGCATCTAAAGTTAGACTCCAATCTCGATCTATATCAAGACCGGGAGCCAGCTTATCAAATTGGTTACTACGAGCCACGGCAGGATAAGTCGTAAACGGATGATAGAGCGCTTTAATGCTAATATCTGTGTTTTTTTCTGCGTCTGTCCCGGCTAGCGGTTTTATTTCTATACCAACGCCGATTTCTCCATTACCTTTTTTGTAATTGTCAGCCTGCCCCTCCAGCACTAATCTTAACTTAGAATTTAATTCGTATTTTAAACCCAGACGACCAGTAACATACTCTGAAGTATCAGAAGATAGGGCCGTTTTTTTTCCATGAGTGCGTGAAAGCATCAATTCATAAATAAACCGTCCCCAAGTTGAGGCGACCTGTATTCCGGTTTCTGTTGCTTTTTGCATGGTTTCATCAGTATTAAAATGCTCCGGTACTTCTCCGCTATAAAAACGATTGACCGATTTGACCGAAGTAACTTTAAATTTCTTTGAATACTTTTTATCCTGAAACTCCTCATCTAGATAATCGGGTTCATCAATTGGAATTGTGATATAAACCATACCCGTAACTACACTTCGGTCTGGACTTCTTAAAAAATTAGAGTCCTCACCATGAATCTCAGCACTGTAAATAGTTTTAAATCCAACGATATAATAATTGGGATAGCGTATCTGAAAACCAAATTCCAGATCCAGAGAATCCCCGTCATCGGTACCAATAGTAGAACCATTAATTCGGGCTTCAGAATAGATTTCAAGCTTACCATAGGTTTGTTTAAGAAATGGTAAAAACTGAGGAACTTTATCAGCAATTTGTGCAGTAAAACCAGCGCGCACAATATAACCCAGAAGCAAACCCGGAT
This sequence comes from Bdellovibrionota bacterium, assembly GCA_038042235.1. GTDB lineage: Bacteria > Bdellovibrionota > Bdellovibrionia > Bdellovibrionales > Bdellovibrionaceae > Pseudobdellovibrio. The sequence goes on from JBBTEQ010000089.1 coordinate 3,689, forward strand.
CGTTACCTGTAGGAGAATTCAATCTACGTAGCAGTGGCCAATGGGGATTATTTTGCGACACCGTCTTGACCACATTAGCTTCTTTGGCATTTAGCTTAATCAAGTCGTATTCAAAATAAACATTAGATCTGTATTTAAGTGGATCCCGCAAATTCCAACGTAAAACATAAGAATTATATTCGTGTTTTTGACAGTGAGTGTTGCCAAAACAGTTCTGATTATTACTGTCTTCATTAGCAAAGTCCATATCAGTTCTTTTTGCTGATAAATAGAGATCGCCCAATTTTAATTTGATTGCAGTAATTTGACTAACGGATTGATCGTAATTATCAAAATTTGTTATGTCGGTAAAGGTTTCAAGTAAAACTCGATCTTTTAAAAAATTGGGCAAATTATTTCTACCGATTAATAATGATAAGGTATCCACAACCGCATTGGCCTGAACATTTTGACCAGCATAAATATCACGTACATCCGGATTTTGCCAAAAAGAGCCATAAGCAGTCGACACATTTGCAGACCTTACGGATTCCTGAATGCGTTGACTAGCCCCCAATTTTAATTGCTTGATCAAATTCTCTTGCACCACTTGCGGAGCAGGTTCTACTGAATTTAACTTAATGACACCTGACTTAATCAGCTGGGCATTTTTTTTATCAGCCCATCTTTGTATCTTTTCTTTAACCTCAGCGGCCTTAGGATCAAATTTTAACTTTTCAGCTAAATACTGCTTGTACAATTCTTCTTTAGTTCGGGCTTCTTTAATAGTACCCCAGTTGTTTTTTGCTGTTTGTTGAACCCGCTCATTGGTATCTGAATAAAACAGCGCATAATGTTCTGCGACTCTGAGCCTAACCAAAGCTTCCAAATCAATTTCAGCTTGTGCATCACACACTTCTTTTTTAATTAAAAATGTGTACTGATGAACACCGTTTCCAACCGCAGTGGCAATCAAAGCGGTAATAGCAACTTCTTGCATATTATATTCGACTGGCAAATCATTAACGACTTCGATTTTAGTTTTTTTAAGCTCTTCAACTTCTTCTTTGTCCACGCCATAATAAGTTAAAGAAAAAGCTCTCTGTAATTTAGAGACACAAATGTCTGTTGAGTTTTGAGCCTGAGTTTGTAGGGAAAATAAACAGCAAAATAAGAAAGAAAGTCAAAAATGAGTCAGTGGCCTTAGCCCTGCCAATTTAGACGACAACTGCCCAATATGTAACATCTTATTCCACATAAACTAATTCAATGCGACGTTTATGCCATGCTCTAAGTGCTCTGATTTAGTTATAAAAAGCCAAATGCTGTATAAATTCTTTACAGTGCCGTAGCAGGCTTAATGAAATAAGCCTGCTCGAGAGATTTTTATTGCACTTCTCTGCCATACTTTAGTAAAAAAGCCCCATGAAAACACTATTATTCATTTATTTAGCTTTAGTACTCATAACTTTATCGGCCTGCCAACCCTCAGGAAAAGAAGCCATAGTTTCTGGCAACAACATCTGTATTACAGATCCTGTTGCATGCAATGCTACGGCGCCAATTCAGGGTACTGGTTACACCAACCAATACGGCAACCAAAATAACCAAGGTTACTACCCCTATGGTGGCGGTTATGGTTACAACCCAACTTTCAATTACTACAACAACAATGCTTACTTATGTAACTGTCCAAATGGCACAGTACCTACCTACCACTCTGGAGCCGGTTTGGGCTGTGTGGCTGCCAGCTACTTAAGCTCAACTCATGTTGGTCTTTCAGGTTATTTTTACTTAAGCTGGGGACAAAATCGATGGAATACAATGCCACAGCTTTATAGGTACAACTACGGTGGTAGCTCTAATACTTGCTATAACGGTGCTGTGCAATCCTGTGCGCTTAACCAGGCTGACAACTGCCCCGCTGGCTCTATATGCCGACCAAACAGCACAGGCTCTAACTTGGGACTTTGCGTAGCCAGTCACAGATAACTTTCGACACGTTTTTACCCCCGTGATATTAATCTTCTAGTTGTATTATTAATACAAATAGGAGATTCCAATGCCAAGCCAGTCCAACTCTTTGCTCAAGCCGTTAATCCTTAAAGACCACGCCATACCATTTAACGAAATTAAAGTTGAAGACTATTTACCGGCTATTCACGAAGCCATCGCCGAGGCTAAAAAAAATATTGCATCCATTAAAGAGCACAAAGAAACATCCTTCGAAAACACGATCGCCGCGTTAGAACAAGCCTCTGAAAAAGTAGATCGCATTTCAAATATTTACTTTAATTTATTTTCAGCAGAAGCGAATGAAGCTCATCAAGCGTTGGCACAGCAGATTTCTCCGGTGCTCTCAACTTTTACTTCGGATGTATCATTAGACGAAGCCATCTTTCAAAAAATTAAATTCATTTATGACAATCGCAATAAACTGAATCTTAAAAATGAAGATCTTAAGCTGACAGAAAAAATATACCAAGATTTCTCACGTAACGGGGCCTTGTTAGATACTACAAAAAAACAGGAACTCCGGCAGCTAGATCAGGAGCTTTCTGTATTAGGTCCGCAATTTTCAGAAAATGTTTTAAAGGCCACAAATTCATTTGAACTTTGGATTGATTTGGAATCTGATTTAGAGGGTCTGCCTGATGGAGCCAAAGAAGCCGCAGCACAGGCTGCCGAGTTAAAAGGCCAAAAAGGCAAGTGGCTGATCACGCTGCAAGCCCCATCTTTAATACCCTTTTTAACTTACTCAGCTCGCCCGAATTTGCGTGAAAAACTCTGGAGAGCCACCTCTGCAAAATCTTTCGGTGGTGAATTTGATAACCAGAACATCATCAAAAAAATTATTACACTGAAAAACAAAAGAGCCCTTCTTCTGGGTTATAAAGATTATGCCGAATATGTCCTTGAAGAAAGAATGGCCAAAAATTCCGAAACCGTTTTTAATTTTCTGAATAATCTACTGGGGCCTTCTAAAGCCGCCGCCAAAAAAGATTTAATAGAAGTTCAAGAGTTCAGAAAACAGCTTGAGGGAACAGATGTGATCAAGCCCTGGGATTTTGCCTATTACTCTGAAAAACTGAAAGAACAAAAATACGCATTTAATGAAGAAGAGTTGCGCCCTTATTTCAAACTTGAAAATGTAGTCGAAGGAGTTTTTGAACACTCTCGTAAACTATTTGGCCTGAACTTTAAACCGGCCCCCCAAATTCCCACCTATCACGCCGACGTCAAAACTTACGAGGTTTACGATAGCGCAAACAACTATGTGGGCCTGTTTTATATGGATTTTTTTCCACGTGAAACTAAAAAAGGTGGCGCATGGATGACCAACTATCGCGAACAGGGAATGTGGTCTAATGAAATCAAGCGCCCGCATGTCAGCATCGTCTGTAACTTTACTAAACCCACGCCGACAAAACCTTCTTTGCTTTCTTACGATGAAGTCAGAACTTTATTTCATGAGTTCGGGCACGCCTTACATGGTTTGTTATCTCAGTGTAAATATCGCAGCCTAGCCGGAACCAATGTCTACTGGGATTTTGTAGAACTACCTTCACAAATCATGGAGAATTGGACTGAAGAAAAAGAAGGTTTAGATTTATTTGCAAGGCATTATGAAACAAATCAGGCGATACCCGCAGAGTTGGTAGCAAAAATAAAAAAGGCTTCTCTTTTTCAATCCGGTTGGGCTAGCCTGCGCCAGGTTTCTTTCGCACTTTTAGACATGAAATGGTACACCACTGCACCTTCAGAAATTAAAGATGTTGATCAGTTCGAAACCTCTGCAACAGAAATCACCCGCTTACTGCCAAAAGAAACCGGCACCAATATGTCGTGCAGCTTCAGTCATATTTTCGGTGGAGGCTATGGGGCTGGATACTACTCTTACAAGTGGGCTGAAGTACTAGATGCCGACGCCTTCGAATATTTTAAAGAAAAAGGCCTCTACAACAAAGAAGTCGCAACAAAATTTAAAGATGCAATTTTAAGCCGCGGTGGCACAGCCCACCCGATGGATCTTTATAAAGAATTCAGAGGCCGCGAGCCAGACCCGAACTCATTACTTAAACGTAGCGGTTTGCTATGAGGCTATTATGAGATTTGGTGAACAGTTATGTTAGAAAAAAAACTGACCTTAAAATCAAATAAAAAAGTAGCCATCGTTTACCGGCTTTATTCTTTAGAGGCCGTTAAAATGGCAAAGAAGCTGGCCACAAAACTTAAGGCCAAACGCTACAAAGTATTTACCGCACCCGAACAAAAACAAATTCCAGGAACTGCATTGCTCGTCAGTTCAAACGAACTGAAAGAAATGGCATTAGTGATTGTACTCGGAGGCGATGGAACCTATCTTCGCGCTGTAAGACTTTTAAAAGGGCACTCTGTACCGATTCTTGGTTTTAATATGGGCTTCTTGGGTTTTCTAACAGTTCATTCAGTCAACGAAGTTTTTTTAGCTGTTGATCAAACCTTAAAAAATAAAATGGTACTTCACACCAGAAGCCGCTTACATGTGGCGGTTAAATTAAAATCTGGTAAGCGTGTAACTTATAACGCATTAAACGATGTGGTTATTGAACGGGGATCCTTTTCACAACTGATCAGCACCGCTGTTTATTTTGATAAATCTTTAGTTAATCATATTAAGGCCGATGGTATTATTATTTCCTCACCCACGGGCTCAACAGCATACAGCCTTGCCGCCGGCGGGCCCATTCTGCACCCCGAAGTTCACGCTATTGTAGTCACACCGGTAGCGCCGCACTCGCTTTCGACCCGCCCCTTAATTTTTCCGGATAATAAAAAATTAGTTTTATGTTAAAAATAAATCCCAGAATACTGGGACCCTGT
>JBBTEQ010000090.1:0-6057 GCA_038042235.1 Bdellovibrionota bacterium
ATATTCCGACGTTGATGGCGGTAGCTTATAGCGGTTCATTTTTAGGTAAATTTGTTCTGACAAAAATTAAGCAGAAAAATTTTGAGAGGATAGTCATGTTCCTCGTATTTATCAGCGGCTTAGCATTGCTGTTTGAGTCTTAATAAATTTTATAATGTGAAATTTTTATATATGACACCCTGTACATATGATTCAGATCATATTTTTTAATTATATTAGGGCTAATTTGTGTCTGTACTGGAAATTAAGGAATGAACCTCAATATATCCAGTCATCAACAAGGAAGGTCTTATGAAAAATTTTTTTGCAATAGCACTGATAGTTTTAATGGCGAATGTAACTTTTGCAGCGGCAAGCACTGATGCAGGTCGAGAGGTTCAAATAGGAATCACTGGAGCTTTTATACCAGGGGGTTTTGATTCTAACTCTGAGGCTTATGTAATTGTAAGCGGTGTGTTTCAAAATGGATGTTATAAATGGAGTCGTGCTGAAACCGCAAGCCGCGATTTATTTAATCATGATATAATTTCTAAAGCCATAGTCACACCAGGAATGTGCATTATGGTACTGGTTCCATTCCAAAAAGAAGTTCGCCTTGGAAAACTAGCAACCGGAAAGCATTCACTTAGATTTTTAAATGGTGATGGTACTTACATGGAAAAATCTCTTATCGTTGAATAAGGGATAGTACTACACTACAAGAGCCCATACCCCATGGGCTCTTGATTATTATGAGGTGAGCGATGAATATATATATAGTTTTGTTATGTTTCGCTTTATTTTCTTGTCAAAAAAATAAGTCTTTTTCATATCTTGAATGGCAAAAAGGTCACGAATTAAGCGCCAACGCTGTCTTAAAAAACATTGAAACCGAAGAACCCAAAGGCACAACTCAGTTTAAAAACAAAAAAATTCAGTTTTTACGCCAGCGTCTAAACGGCAAAGTGGTGTTTAATTCATTTGTAAAAAAAATCACTCTTGATAACTCTGATGTTGAGCTCATTCAAGCGCAGGTTATTGATGAGAAAACTCTTCCAGTAATTAAAAACACCTCCCCCGTCAATTTTGATTTTTTATCTAGATTAAAAAAAGTACAGCCTTCATTTGATAAAATAGAAATTATTAGTAATGAGGACTCTTACGTATTTGAAGATGGCAGTGCCCGGAACTACAGAATCATCTCATTTTTTGATAGATACGGTGTTCCCTATCTATCTTTTTTCAAACCCGATGGTGAATTCGTTAGAATCAAGAGAACAGGCACTCAATTTTCGGATGTAAGCACTATGGTTTTTACTGAAGGACCTAAATTTAGTGAGCTCAGCGAGCAGTTGATCAAGAACTTAAATAGTAATCCGAGTTTGTCGAATTCATCGATATTTGTAACTTCAATGGCAGATAAAAAAATTGACAACATAACTTCGAACCTTAAATTTGACCCCAAAGATGAACGTTTTGATCAAATTCAGGCATTTTACTATATGAACAAGTCCTTTCAATGGATGAAGGATCATTTACAAATCGTTATTCCACAAAGAGTAGACGCAGTTGTGCATATGGGATTTCCTGAAAAAACTAATACTGCATTTTATTATCAAAATAAAATACGATTTGGTAAGGGCGATGACGTCGTCTACGCAAATATTGTTTCGGACCCCTCAATTGTTTACCACGAGACATTTCACGTGTTGATTGACAATTTGGCCGGGCTTCCCTTTGAAGGAGAAGGTGGCTCCATTAATGAAGGCTTTGCAGATTTTTTTACTTGTTTGATTACTGATCGTCCCTACTTGGGAGAGTCCAGTTATCTTAAAGCGGCCTTCAGACGAAATTTAAAAACAGTCACCAAACTAACAGATAAAAATTCTGGACTGTATCATGACTCCATAATTGTAAGTGGTTTACTCTGGGAAGTTAAAGAAAAATTTGGTCTAGAAAAAGCAAAAAACTTAGCCGCTGAAACATTGGTTCGACTTAACCTTCTTAGTCAGTTTGCAGATTTTAATAAAAAAATATTAGAAGCTGCCAGTGTTGTTTTAAATTTAGAAGAACAACTCATCCTAAACCAAATATTGAAAGCACGAGGATTTTCCAATGAATAGCTTAATTGGAATTTGGATGTTTACTTCACTTATTTATCAAGGGCAGCCGATTCCTCGCCCGAATCCTGCACTTCAGATTTATTATACTTTCGAAAGTAATAATATTAATGAAATTTTTTACTATCGCACTGGTGAAAATGGTTTTTGCAAACGTCGAGCCCAATACCAGATTGAAAATAATGAGATTCAGCAAACCGTCATTTCAGTTGACGAAAATAATGCTGATTTCTGCACGCAAGATACAGATATGCAACTTGGTAATACATCAAAAACAAGATTCGAATTAATAGACAATTCGTTAAGACTTCATCTGCCTTTGGGGGAAGATACTCTCATCTATATATGGGATAAAATGACCACTCCCTAATTTTAAAAAATCCAACTTTACCTATTCTTCAAAATTAAATTTTGCCCTTTTCGTGTAAAATCAATCGACAGACCCAAAATTCTTAGAGCCTCACCTGGCGCATGAAAACCCATTGAGTTCTCGGCCTCGACAAAATCTAAATAAAATTGTGCTGACTTCTGATAAGAATAGGCTTCTGCTAAGACCTCTGGAGCTAATCGTCTTTTTGATTCACCTAACTGATTGATGAATTGATTAAGAGCATCCAGCGCAACGCCACGAAGTTGAAAAGTACGATCCTGAATTTCTTCAACACGCGCACGCAATTCGGCTTCAGGCCAGCGATGACAGGTCTGACAGCTTTTTGCTACGTTTAACATTGGGCTTCTCACATGATGGTCCGTCACCTTTTGAGCTCCCACACGTTGATATGGCATATGGCAATCGGTGCAACTAACACCACTACGTGCATGAATGCCCTGAGAATACATTTCGAATTCCGGGTGCTGTGCTTTCAGTACCGGAGCACCTGAAATTTTATGAACCCAATCCTTATGTCCAACTTGCTGATAATATGAAAAAATCTGTTCAACTTTCAAACCTTCATGCCAAGGAAAAGTCAGACGTTTTTCATCGCCCTTAAAATAATATTCAACATGACATTGAGCGCAAACAAATGTGCGCATTTCCTGATGGGTCGCCAATTTATTTACATTGTAATTTTTTATACCAGTTGAAGATTTATAATTTGCAATTCCTTCAATAAACGCAGGTTTTGTCACTCGCAGTTTCATAGTACCTGGCGTGTGACAATCAATACAGGAAACAGGATGTTTTGCATGCTTGGCCGCATCGAAGTAAGTCATTTTATTTAAAACTTCAAAACCCTTATTAATATCGCCATCACCTAAACGTTTCATGGGCACGTAAGTTGAGGCATGACAATTTAAACACGTACCGGGTTGTTTCACCACATGCTGACGTTCAGTAAACATTTGATCACTGAACATATACGCATGCCCACGCTCTTCACGAAAATCAACAGAAAAAGCATAACCAGCCCACAGCGTGACCAATCGCGGATCTTCTTTTAAACGAGATTGCGCCGTGTACTCACGCTGATCTTTTTCAGTTGGAGCACGAGGGACGGCCTCACTTCCGCCGTATTTTGTTCGAACCTGATCTACCGTTTTGAGATAGGCTTCATATTGATGCGGAAAATTCACGCCCCAAACTGCTGGATCCTCAGTATCGTCGTTAATTTCAACAAAATGTGGGTAGGCAGATTTTGCCTCAATTTTTTTTGAGATAACATCTATCAACATATACATCCCAATGGCACTTATCAGAACTGAACTTGTAAACCAAAATATAAATGTTTTTCTTTTTATGAGTGCTTTCATTTTACCACTTTCTATGCCCAACTTCTTTATGACAATTGAGACAATTATTTTCACTAAATGACTGATGATCCGCCCGACTCGAATCAATAAGACTAGAATGACAGCTTCGGCATGTTTTTTGAGTTATTTTTAAATTAAAATTTTTAATCCGAATAGGTTCATTAAAATAATCTGTTGTAAAAGCTGCTGAGTGTAAAAACCCATTCACAGATTTTTGAAAATATTTTTGCATGACATTGCCATGCGAGTGGCAATCATTGCATTTCGCCACAGTGTGATGTGAAGAAGCCAGCCAAGAATCGAACTGGCTTTGCATCACATGACAATTGATACAAACCTTGGGATTTGGAGATAAATAAGATATTCCGTCAGCATAAATAAAAGTTGTTAACCCGGTTCCCAGGGGTACGCCTAACAACAAACAAGGAATAAGAATGGTCAAAAACCGAATTCTGCTAAGAGCCGTAAATTTACGCATTTGTTATTTGTATTTGAATGTAAGCTCTTTGTATATGATAGGAATCATAGTTTACAGTATATTAACGAAAGCACAGTCTATGTTTTCTGGCCTTGTAGCCTAATAATCACTAAGACATCATTAATCTTATGACAAAATGGATTGTAGCTAGCCTTACTCTCGTGTCACTCATATTTTGGTTTCAAAACTGCGCCCCTGGTGGCGGCGGTGGTGGCAGTGCCGCTGGCGACACCACTCCTCCAGCAACACCAATAATACCAGGCACACCGCCCGGAGCCCAAGGCTTTGGTGCAGGTAGCATTGGTTTTTACATTAACGGAGTTAGAACCTCAATTACGACTTCACCCTTAGATGTAAAAGTCGGCGATAAAATCAGTCTTGAAAGCTCTTTTCCAGATGCTCAAGGTTATAAAACAAAATTCACTCTTTTCACAAATTGTAAGTATGACAATACCATTCAAGAATGGTCAGATAGTGTAAAATTAAATTTAGAATATGTTGTAAAGGCTGGCGATCAAACACCCTGCACGACTTTAAATATATGGGTACGAAATACATCTAGCACTGACCTCTGGCCCATCCCAACCGATGTGCAAGAGAGTCTTTTATTAAATGTTACTAATTAATAAGGAGAATTTTATGAAGTTAAAAAACTTTTTCTTGAGCCTTTGTGTAGTTTACGCCTCTTCGCTTTTCATCTCTGATCGGGCTTCTGCGCAAGAAGCCATGATAGCAGAAATCAGAATATTTGCTGGAAATTTTGCCCCTCGCGGTTGGGCATTTTGCGATGGTTCTCTTTTATCTATCGCTCAAAATACGGCTTTATTTTCACTATTAGGAACAACCTATGGTGGAAACGGAACAACAAATTTTGCTTTGCCTGATTTAAGAGGAAGAGTCCCGATTGGCCTAGGCACTGGACCTGGCCTTAGCCTTTGGAGTCTTGGTCAGATGCGTGGAGCTGCAAATGTGACACAAACAACCTCGGCCCACCAACACGTATTAACAGCGTCCAAATTAAAAGACGGCGTAGCTAATAATAGCACTGATCCAGGAGCCAAACCTCGCATTTTAATGGCCAACGTTGCACCAGCCGAAGTAGATGTTCCGCTCGCTACAGCCGTTACTGGTGGCAGTACAGTTGTAGACAATCACCAACCATCACTTGGTCTTAACTATATTATCGCCGTAACAGGAATTTTCCCAAGTCGTCCGTAACAAGCCTACCAAAGCTACGAACAAATATTAAAAATTCGGAACTAACTTGAAGCATAACTCGTAGCCCCCTCTAAGCTTAGACTCGTTTGTCCTAATTTTCATTATGTAACAGTCTAAGCCCTTGTTAGGCCCTTAGCTCCCATATGAACGCTAAGGTGAACAAGTTATTCTAAAAAATCAGAAGTTTGCTAATAAGCACCTCAAATTTGTCAGGCCATTGGGTCACCTCAGTATCTCAGTTTACATTGTACACTGAGATACTGAGTGCTTAGGTATATTAAAACAAACTCACAGCTTTAAATTCAATATGCTTGAGCACCCACTTTTTGCCTGTATAAACCTCAAAGTTATTATGCTACCGGATGTAATGGCCTAATAAATGTCTAAGTAATTGAATTTACTTATGAATATAATGATAAGTAAATATATATATAAACTTATCAATAATTATGCTATTCTTACCGATATGGAAACTATGAGTATTTCTAAGCAACTAAAGGAACGAATAAA
>JBBTEQ010000091.1:0-5811 GCA_038042235.1 Bdellovibrionota bacterium
ACTGTTAAAAACTGCGCGCCCATACTTTGAATTTGCTCCCGCACTTCTTTGCGAGTGTCAAAAGCTCTCACAATCGCACCTAAAGAATTGGCCGTGCCAATAGCGGCAAGCCCGGCCACACCGGCTCCGATAATTAAAATTTTTGCAGGGTCCACTTTACCGGCCGCCGTAATTTGGCCATTTAGAAATTTACCGAAGTGATTGGCCCCTTCGATCACCGCACGATAACCGGCCACATTGGCCATTGAAGAAAGCACATCCATTTTTTGGGCGCGTGATATTCGGGGAATGGCATCCATGGCAATGGCATTTATTTTTTTATTGGCAAGCAGAGTTAAGAGTTCAGAATTTTGTGAAGGCCACAAATAAGAGGCCACCAGGCTACCGGATTTAACCAGATTGATTTCGTCCTTTGATAGCGGCTGAACTTTTAAAATGATATCAACGCTATCAAAAAGGGCCTTGGCATTTGGTAAAATACTGGCGCCAGCGTCAATGAAATCTTGATCTGAAATGGTTGATTGTTCTCCGGCCTTGGTCTCAATAAAAACATCGAAGCCTTGTTTTTTTAAACGCTGAACTGTTTTTGGTGTTGCCGCCACTCTTGATTCTGCGGGTGATGTTTCAACTGGAATTCCGACCTTCATAGATTCTCCTTAACCCTATTTTTTGCGCGAGCTTAGTTTTTTTCAGTTTCGTTTTGAGTTGGGTCCGTTTTAATCCAGGCGGTGAGTGCAAGACTCAAGGCTTTATCAACTGGTATGTTCACAGGCACCACCTGACTTTTACTGACTAAAACGGTATAGCCGCCAAGCCCGTAACTCATGGGTATGTAAACTGCAATTTTATCGGGATTAATTTTTAAATTCGAATCCAAATCGTTAAAATCTTCGCGCGTGACCAAACCCAGAACTTCTTTCTGTAAGTCAAACTGAACTAAAACAACTTTTTGCATGGCCTTGTTGCCACCCTTTGAAAATAGATTCATTAAATCTCTTAACGGAGAGTAGACAACTTTAATTAAAGGCAATTCCGTTAATTTTTGCTGCAATTGATGAAGCAGCCCTGCGGTAACAAAATTATTAAGCAAAAAACCCAGTAATAAAATTAATACTAAGGTTGATAAAAAACCGAAACCAGGTATGTAGGCGTTATGGGGAAGAATATTTCTTAAAAAATTACCCAGTAAATTTTCAACAAGAGTTACAACGCTGTAAACAACATAAATAGTAATGGCTATGGGTAAAAAACTGATCAGTCCGCTGACAAAAATCTTCTGCAATTTATTCATAGAATGATAATTAATGAGGTTAATCTTCGAGTCAAGAAAGGCTTTTATTGATAGCTGAATTTTTAAAAATCTCAAAATAATACGCTATAACTTAGTCACCTAGCAAAACCTTATACAATTCTCAAAATAGGGCGTCTAAAACATTTCCACTTTCAGTGAACTTCATTTAATTTTGAATCATAATGAGAGAATACTAATATCGTATTTAGTTATTTTAATTTATCTCCGATAATTGATACATGGCGATATTTAATATTGGGTTGCTTGCTCTATTATTTATATTTCATACTCTTCCGGCGAAGGCGCAATTAAGCTCTCCGCAGGCTGTTACCGGTGAATATATCGTTAAATTTAAAAATAGTACAAGTGTTAGCGGCGGCCTTAAGTTGGTCGGCAGCATGGGCAGTGGTGTTTCGGTAAAAGCCGTATTTTCTGGCGCTAATATGATGCATTTAAAAGTCAGTTCTGCTTCAGAATTGAGTGCCCTAAATGCCAACCCTAATGTAGCCTTTATCGAACCTAACTATATATTATCAGTTAACCCGGTTGATGTCAGTGCACTGGGTTCGCCACCTGATCCCTCTGACGATTACAATCAATCAAATGCTAACGTTCAAGTCAAAGATTCCTGGGGTATTCAGAAACCCTATAATCAAGGCGATAAAGTTATAGTCGCCATAATTGATACAGGATTAGATAGAAATCATTTACTGTTTAAAGATTCGGGAAGTATCTGGGATAATACGGTAGAAAAAAACGGCACACCAGGTGTTGATGATGATGGCAACGGCCTTGTTGATGATATAAACGGCTGGAACTTTGTCGCCGGTAGCTCCAATGTGAGTGATGATAACGATCACGGTACGCATGTGGCCGGTATTGTTTTAGGCGTCGGGCAGGATGTATTTGCAAATCCGGTGCGTGAATCAAAAATTAAAATCATGGCGCTTAAATTTTTAGATGCAAATGGTTCAGGTTCAACAGCCGGCGCGATCAGCGCAATGGATTACGCAGTTAGAAACGGAGCCAAAGTTATAAACAACTCATGGGGCGGGCCTTCGTACTCGCAATCTCTCTATGAAGCTTACGTAGCCGCTTACAATGCCGGTGTGGTGGTGGTTTCGGCGGCGGGTAATTCAGCAACAAATAACGATACAGCTCCGATGTATCCGGCTAACTTCAACACGTCTAATAACATAAGTGTCCTAGCTACTAACGATTCAGACGCAAAGGCTTCTTTTTCTAATTTTGGCGCAACCACTGTAAATGTAGGGGCACCAGGTCTTAATATATTAAGTTCGGTCCCGGGAACGGGATGTATTGCCCCAGGTTGCTATAGGTTGATGTCGGGAACTTCAATGGCCGCACCTTTTGTTACAGGTCTTGCAGCCTTAGTAGCACGGGAAGCCCCTCAGCTGTCCTCTTATCAGATCAAAAGTATCATAGTGGGCACAATTGACGTTGTGGCGGCTCTTTCAGGTAAAGTTATAACAAGTGGACGAGTAAATGCTTATACAGCCATTGTCAGCGCTAAATCTAATGTAGCAACCGAAGCTTGGCCAAGTTACACCTCAGGAGTAAGTCGCGGCCCGTCCAGTGTTGCAGCTGCCGAACCAGCAAAAGCTGCCGCAGGCTGCGGTTTAGTTAAAAAGGTCATAGATAACACAATCGATAAAGGCCCAGGCGGCGGCCCACCAAACTTATTTGCAATAATCTTAATGCTATTAGTACCCTTATTCATAGCTATGAATTTAAGAGTAAAACCATTCCTACAGAATTTAAGATTTCTTTTCCAAACTTAGTTTTTTATATTTCAAACTTGTTGATTCCAAATAAATTTAATTAAGTCGGCATTGTCCTTTTGCAAGCGAGCTTTTTTTACTGCAGCAATATACGTATCACGATGTTTTTTGGAATTAGTTCGCAATGACTTTCCCCAGGTTGGAAGAACAATTTTTTCTCGTTTACATATATATTCGGTTAATATTCGGCTTGTGCGGCCATTGCCATTAGTAAAAGGATGAATAGTAAGAAATTGCTCGTGAAATCGTGCCATGGTTTCTCGCTCATCCTTGAACGCCCTGTTATCAAGCCAGTATTTAAGGTCTCCTTCAAGCTTTTTGACATTTTCAGCGATGTAAGCAGGATGATTAAATTCGTCATTTTGAAGCTCATGAGATCTGAATTTTCCTGCCCACCTCCAAACTTTATGGAAAAGTTTTTTATGAAGAGTTTCCCAGAACATCCAATCCCTATGATTGCCGGTGAAATCATCTAGCCACACCAGGCCATCAACAATGTTATCTTCTTCAAGTTCGTCTAGATCTTTACCAATTAAAACATTTTTCGGAATTAGATCTTTTTTGAATTCTTCAGGAAGCGGAGTCCTTCCGTCGCGATCTTTAAAAAGAAATTGATTTACCAAACTTTTCCCTCATTAATCAATTTCTTTTTCAGTCGTTGAATTCGCGCTTCGGTATCACTATCAACTCTTTGATCTTCAAGACTCATATGCAGATCAGCTGATAATAAAATTCTCTTTGCCTTTGCGTAAGCTTGCTGGTGTATGAATTCATGCATGTCTGTTTTGGGAACAAATGAGTAAATGAAATCGCAGTTCATTGCGCCAGCAGCTCTTCGTAAAGTTTCAACACTAATGTGCCCCGCAGGCTCGCGTTTTTCGAGCTGCGCAATGGTAGATATTGAAACTCCGCAGGCATTTCCCAATTTATTCAACGTCATGCCTAGATTGAGCCGTGTTCGACGTATCCAACCCTCATTTGAATTTTCAGTTAGCCTTAAATTGCTCATAATACCTCCTTCGGTTATTATGCAAATTAAAACAATCTCTTTGTTTTAATATTATGTATTTTTACATAATATTTTTCAATATAAATTATGTATATTAGGATAAATTACTGCAAGTACTTGAATTTACTTATTTTTTTCTAGACTTAGCTTTATATTCGCTGCCAAATCTTGAAAATAATCGTCTTCACGAACCCTAATCGGCTCATTAGGGTTGCTGCCATCCAAGCGATTTTTTAAACCACGATTCAAACTGAATATCGGACCCGCAATTCTGTTCGACATATAAAGCCCATAGGCATAAAAAACCAATGACGTTATCACAATAGTAATAGCAAAAGACGACACATACTTCGAAATAACCGAATTAATAAACGCATAATAAGTATGATCATCCGGAAAGCCGGCCACTAGGCCCATTTGCTTCATTTCATAAAAATAATTTATAGCTTGTGCACTAAATAAACAAACCACCATAACAAACATTAAGAATAAACGATTCATAAAATGGTATTGAAACGAAGGTATGATCACCCATTGTTTTCTAAAATATTTTTTACTCATTGATAATTCTCCTTATGTATAAAAAAGTACCAAACAAAGAAAAGAGTCGGCAAATTAAATTAAGCTAATTATGCAGAATTAATTACCTTAAGTAGAACGTGCGTAAACAATAGACTGTGTGGGGCTGTGTATTGACTTGTTGAATCAAAAAATTGACGGGTTGTTAACAGCCCACCGATTTATTTTTTAATGCAAGATTATTTATAAAATTATCAACTTGAGGCGTTCAGAAAAAAATAAAATTTAACAACAGCTTAACAATTTCTCAATATGATTCAAGCTTAATCATTTAAAATTCGTGCCAAGATTATTTAAATTATATTCTATATAAGCCTCAAGCTTTAGCGCATTCTAGTCGATAGTTTAGATAGAGATTTTCTTGGGGGACGTGTAATGTTGAAGCTTGTACGTTATTTGTTTTCAATATTTAAAATAAGTGGGCATAGTTTATTACTCGCTGGTCTTATATTCGCCTCAGAGACTACTAAAGCCCAGAGCTGCACAGACCTTGGGTTCACCGGTTTACATACTGAAATTATTAGCCAATCCACTCCAGGAATAGAAGGCAGTGTACAATATGAGGTTCAGACTATAGATATAGTTAGACTCAAAATTCCCACAAATCATCCAATTTTCCCCGACAATTATTTAATCCCATTAGAAACTACAATAGAGCAAATTTTTGGTAATGGCGCTGGTAATTACAATCCGGTTGGTAAAACTATATCATCAGGTTCTTTATCGCAGCAATTTGGCTCAACTGATTTTAAAATTACTCCTATCGGTCCCGGTGGAGTTATTGGAGAAATACCTCCGGATGTCAGTTTTTTCTTTAAAATTGCATTTACTCCAACGATACCCGGCGTATCATCAGGAACCGCTGTAATTATATACACTGGTATAGCTCAGCAAATGTTTTTTCCATTTTCAGATTTTGGATTTTCACAAAGGATTTGTTATGAATATACCTCCATTGCTATTGGAGTCGCCTCACCAGACCTCACTCTAGGCCCAATCAGCGTGCTAGATGCTATTCCAGCACCTGGTAGGGTTATTCCAAGTATACAGGTAGACACACCCACCCAAATTAATGTGCCTGTTTCAATAAGCTTTGATCCAATCAATCCACTTACGCCCGCACAACTCGG
>JBBTEQ010000092.1:0-6088 GCA_038042235.1 Bdellovibrionota bacterium
TGCTGTCGCCGCCCAGCGGACCCAAGCGTGGGTTACCGTTTTTATCTGGCGCTAATTTATTCTGTCCCTGAACAAAGGCCAGGGCCGCATTATAAGAATCCACAAAGGATTTAATCTTCTCAGAAATAATATCGTAATTTTCAGTGATATTTAACCTTATTGGTTGATTTGGTGCGGCCTTCTTTAAATCTAAAGTTACTCCGGGAATTAAATCCGTAATCATATTATTTGCAGACTCGAACTCATGGCCATCGAGCTTATATTTTGCATTCTGCGCTTTAGTTGATCCGCTAAACTGAAAATCACTTTGACCATCTAAAAAATACACTGTCGGAAACTTAACTTCGTTATCGTCGCCCGTTTTTAATCCGGCAATTTCAAGCTTATAGCTGTCTTCTTTATCGCTTCGATCATTCACAATAACAGCTCTAACTCCAATATTGGCCGCATTGATTTGTGTTGCTATTTTTTCAAGAGTTGAATTATCTTCATCAATATAAACTTCTTTTTCGCCATCTAAGGTATCAAATTTAATATAACCAACTCCCATTGTAGTTGTATCTTTATCCGGAAACCCCGTCGTCACGACAGAAGGCTTCCCAGCCAACTGTAAAACCTCAAGAGTCCACTCACCGCTGTCAGCCAAATTAGGATCTAATGTTCCATTAACAATTTCTGGAAAACTCGAATTTAATTTTTTATCAACAAAACCCTTAGCTCCAACAATGGCGCCCATACTTTTACTGATGTCATTTATTTTTGTTTCAAGATCTGTAACCAGTTTTACTTTATCTTCGATTTTAACTTTTTTATCTTGCATGATTTTAACGGGCATACGCTCAGCCTCGATCACTTGATCGACTAAATTCGGTGGTAAACCGCTGGCTAATCCGTTAATGCGTATTGGCACTTCTATTTCCTCCATGAAATTGAAGACACTTACCTAGCTCTTATTATTTCAGATATTTGAACAAATATGTGAGTCAATTGATTGGCTTAGACAAATAACGAGTAGGCAAAATTTGCCATATCAAATATTGTCAGACAGATTGAATTTAACAGGCTTATTTTATCAGGCTGATCTCTTAAGTAGTTGGCCTTTGGTCTCTTCTGGTTTGGTGTCGTCAAAAACTTCCCATAGGTCGAATTCGATTATTTTGCGTATGCTGTGTCCGTTGCTATCCTGAACCCAGACATATTTCACGTCGTTTTCATAAACGGCCGTGACCACCCAGTTCATATCCTTAATAAAGTTTTTTTCACGTAAGATGGCAATTGCTTTACTGAATTGCTCTTCGGTCATTTTTTCTTTTTTCTTTTCCTGCTGTGAGTACTGCCCACCACTCGGGTCTCGATCATGGGAGGAGTCCATCTTAATCGGGCGCTCAGCCTTGGCGGCATTTGCGACAGGAGCTATTGAGGCTGAATTTCCAAGTAGGTTCTTGATATTCATAGTCTACCTATCGGCATTCTTCAAATAAGACTTAATAAAAAAAACGAAGGCCTAGAGTGACCTAGACCTTCGGCAAGATTTTTTTTGGACAGGGCGGAGGTCATTCACACCCCGCCCAAAAAACTTGAATTAAATAATTAACCGATTAATTTAAGCGCCATTTGTGGTAATTGATTGGCTTGCGCTAATACTCCGGTTGTACCCTGTAATAGAATATTATTACGAGCTAACTCTGAACTCGACATTGCAACATCTGTATCACGGATACGAGAGTTTGCAGCGCTCATGTTCTCGACCATTGTACCGATCACATCAACTGTTGAAGATAATCTGTTTTGTAAAGCACCCAAAGTTGCACGTGAACCATTCACAGAAGATTGAGCTGAATCCAGTGCGCCCAAACCTGCTCTTGCGCCTTCTTTTGAATTGAAATCAAGATCTGAAATACCTAAATTATCAATTGTAACATTCGCAGTTTCAGCATCATAGGCAATCCAATCGGTATTTTCATTAGCCGATGTACCTACATGAATGTCATAAACTCCACCAGTGCCATCTAATAATTTACGAGAACCGAATGAAGTTGATTCAGCGATACGTTGAACTTCAGATTTTAATGCATCTACTTCTTTTTGAATAAATCCTCTTTCAACATCGCCGATAGAGTCAGAAGCTGATTGAACACCAAGCTCACGAAGACGGGTTACGATATTTGAAACTTCGCCCATGCCTTGCTCAGCTGTTTGCATCATCGAAATACCATCGTTCGCATTTCGTGAAGCCTGTCCGTATGAACGGATCTGTGCTTTTAAATTCTCACTGATTGCTAAGCCCGCAGCATCATCACCGGCTTTTGTGATCCTTGATCCGGTTGATAACTGTGCCATGCTCTTTTGCATTTCACGAGAGTTAGTCGTCATTACGCGTTGTGCGTTAATTGCGGCTACGTTTGTTGATATTCTCATTCCCATATAAGACCTCTTTCTAGTCGAGACTTTGATCTTTGCAAAGTTCTCGGTTGTACACGTTGGTGACTTGCTCTCTTCTTTTTCTTCCCTGTTAGCGAAAACTTATTGGCAGTCACTCCGTTAAGCTCTCTCGGTTTCGAATCTGTCGAGTCTGGGTCGTTGTTGTTGATGTACCTTTCGGCTAGTCTGTGTTGCACTTTAGTCACGTCGTGCAAAACTAGACCTTTGTCCTTTTAAAACTGGACCAAGGTGTTGAAATTTAGACTTATATATAGTGATTTAAAGTATTTTTACTGGATTTAAGATGGTGCAGTCATTAGTCGCAGCTAGTCTACATTAGACTATCGAATGATAGACTTCTGTCGCCACAGCCTTTAGTGCACATCCAGTTTTTTATTTCAGTACTCAATTTTAATAGATTAAAAACCGAAATATTTCTTATGAATATTACAATGATTGTCGGTCAGGTTATACTTTACTCGGTGCTCATAGGATTAGGCCTTTGGGGAATAAAGCACGGTGTTTCACTTTATATTTTTTCACGTAAAAAAGAGACCATTAATAAACTTAATGCCCGTATATCTATTTTAAAATTACATCTTAAAGGAAAAATAAAGCGTAAATGCAACAAAATAGCCGATGTCTTTAATAAAGAGGATCCTGAAACTCTTCGTATGTTGCAGCCTAAGTTAAATACGATTGGGGCTCTAAGCTTTAACTCTGCCGCTGATTATCAAAACTTAATAAAAGAGCTCAGCGCCATTACCCAAGATATTTCAGGCTACATTAAGATCAAACATAAGGTTCTATTAAAACAACAAGAGGCTCAAGCTAAGGCTGAAGAAGAGGTAAAAGAACCACCCACAGAAGAGGAAAAAATAGCCGAAAGTTGCAAGAAGCTGGTGAAATACGATAAAGCCCATATGCTCATTGTCGTTGAAGTTATTCAGGCCACAACGCAACTAATTGAAAAAATCACTGAATATAACGCCTTTGTCGAATACGAAAAAAATCAGAAAAAAATTACCGAAATACCTGAAAAGATTGAAATAGAAAATTATGAAGTCATTGCAGCATTGGTTGAACAAGCAAAAACCTCAAATATTGAAAGCCCTGATTTTCAGATCTTAGGGCGAGACCAATTTAAGGACGCGGCCTAACTTCTCTACCCATCTTAAATAAAAAAAGAGCCACAACTCTATTGTGACTCTTTTCGTCTAAAATAATTTAAAACTAATAAAATTTATTTAGTCAGCTTTTTTTAGCATGAATTTCATAGCATCATCACCCAAAGCGTCGATAACAACGCTAACTTCAGCTCCAGCTTCAGTACGAACGCTCTGTGGGTTTACATTGGTAACATCAATTTTCACATTAGCTCTATCTAACAAAGTGCTCTTACATTTAACATTGGCAGAAAATTCATTACCAACCAAGGTGTATGTTCCTTCACAAGGAATAGGTTTTGGAAGATCAGGGGTATTGATTGTAATACTTGTCGTTGCGTCAGCTCTTAATACTAAATCAGCATGAATAGCTTTTGTATTAACATCTACAGCTTTATATTTACCAAGCTCAACTTGGGCTGCATTTACTTGAGTTGATATAACTAGAACTAAAGTTAATAAAAGGGATTTCATGATTACTCCTGTTTAGGTTGTGTTTTATAGTTAATCTATAAACAAGGTTGTAACCTATGTTTTATGAAACTGAAAGTATCAAAAGTTTTTACATGTAATTTTGACATATGGCAGCTGGCACTAAATAAAAATGAAAATGAGCGCCACCTCCAATAAAAAAGCCCTGGCAGAAAATCTACCAGGGCCTAGCGAACAAGAAGTTATCTTATTTATAGGGTGACAACTTCCAAACTAAATAAAAAATTAACTAAATAGTTTTAAATTAACCCAATAATTTCATAGCTGCATACGGCTGTTGATTGGCCTGCTGTAACACAGAAATCGAAGCGTTTTGTAGCATGGTTGCAGAAGCCAGGTCTGACGACTCTTTGGCAATATCGGCATCCATAATACGTGATTTAGCTGCACTTAGGTTTTCAGTTTTAACATCTAAGCCGTTAACGGTTGATTCTAACCGCGACTGCACGGCCCCGAAACCAGCTCGCATCCTTGAAATGGTCTCTAGCGCCTTATCGGTATAGCCTAACAATTCCCGCGCTCCATCTTTAGAGCTCACATCAACAGAGTCCAAATTAAGCTCTGCAGCTGTGGTGTTTCCATCCACTTTGTAGGTAATAATATTTTCTTTACTGGCAGTAGAGCCCACATGAAAATCAAATACTGGATTTGACCCATCTAATAGGTTCTTATCACCAAATTTTGTTGTTTTTGATATACGATCAATCTCTTCAGATAAGCTTTTTGCCTCTAACTGAAGATATCCTCTTTCTTTATCACCAATTGTATCTGACGCAGATTGCACACCAAGCTCACGTAAACGAGTAATTAAGTTCGTCATTTCTGACAAACCACCCTCACCTACCTGAACGGCTGAAATTGCATTAAATGCATTTGATCGGGCCTGCCCAGTAGCTCTGAGTTCTGACTTCATTCCCTCAGCAATTGCTAAACCGGCGGCATCATCGGCAGCGCTAACTATCCTACTACCAGAAGCTAATGCCTGCGAGGCATGCTCTTGCTTTTTAGATTGCTTCGCCAGCGATCTTTGTGCGGCTATTGAAGCCATGTTTGTTGTCACCCTTAAACCCATATAGACGTCCTCCTATTAAATAGCTGTTAATGTTTACTTCTCTCTTAAACTAAATATTTAAAATAAGGTTGGCGAATAACTCGCAAAACTTAGGGGTGACTGAAGCCCATCCATCTTGCGAGTGCGCCTAAAGAAGGGAATTGGGATTCGCTACAAAGTCTTGTTTAGGTATCTGACTTTATCTCGAGAGGTCCTGATCTCTTTTCTAGTTCGCCAACGTGTACAGAACACTATTCGGACGTAGGTCCAGTAGACTTTAGCCTTTGGTCGAGTTTTTTTAAAAAAAAATAATTTTTTTATCTAAGTATCTGAATTTACTAGTGTTAAAATCCTGTTAAGAACTAACTTTGGTCTAGTAGGCGCACGGCGATGGTCTAGCTTGTCTCATATTGCTACGCTAAAAATTGATGGTATTTAACATAAAAAGGGCTTTTTATTAAAAAAAGCCCTTCTAACTACTACTATCAACTCGTCTAGTTAAGTACTAGCGAACATTATGTATAATCTGATCACAGATTTGCGAACCTCTCCAATAAGAAGGACCATTACGAAGCCTAATCGTTGGACGCGAATTAACATTTAAAGAAATATCATCAACAGCACCAGGTCTTCTAAGTTCAAGAAAATCAAGACACTGACTGTTGAGTTCGTTTAAATCTAGATATGAGAAGTTAAAGCTTAAACTCTCCATCATTCCAGAGACTGTATTTAGTCTAACTGGTGCAATCGGTTCTACAATCGGTTGCGAAGAACCATTTGTCATCACTTGATCTATTTGTCTAAGTAATTCAGACATCTGCATCAATTGTCTTTGATCAAGCTGACCTGATCTCATTTCAATTTGCTCCAAAACATTTTGCGCCATACGACGAACCGCTTCAGCATGTGCAAAAGGGTTAGTGTCGTGACCACCGCCGCCACCTGGGCGTCCCGGTAC
>JBBTEQ010000093.1:0-6304 GCA_038042235.1 Bdellovibrionota bacterium
ACTGAACGATTAAATGTTCATCTAGATTTAAGTGGTTATTAATATTAATGATTTGGTTGCAGCTTTAAAATCGAATCATTTGGCAGGTTGCGCGATTGATGTATTTCCTGAGGAACCGGCATCAAATAAAGAAAAATTCAAATCTCCATTGCAAGGTTTAAAAAATGTTATTTTAACCCCGCATATTGGGGGCAGCTCCGAAGAGGCTCAGTATGCCATCGGGCTTGAAGTTGCCGAAAGTTTTCGTAAGTTTATAAAATATGGTGCCACGGCCGGAGCGGTTAATTTTCCGAATGTAGAGCTGCATAAAAAAGATAATATAACTCGACTTATTAATATTCACCGCAATGAACCGGGTGTACTTGCAGAACTGAACGGCTTTATTTCAGAGGCTAAGGCCAATATCCAAGCTCAGTATCTTTCAACAGATCAGCAGATTGGTTATTTAGTTACAGATTTGGAGCTCGATCGTTCGACAATGTCGGCAGAAGATTTAGCTGATAAATTTACGTCATCTAAACGAAATATTAAAACACGAATTTTATTTTAATAAATATCAAGCTAAAAAACTTTTCCGGGATTCATAATGAGATCAGGATCAAAAACTTTTTTAATTCCTCTCATCAGTTCAATTTCACTTTGTGAGCGCGTGTAGTTTAAAAAAGATTTTTTTGTTAAACCCACACCATGCTCAGCGGAAATGCTGCCCAATTGCTTTTGTACCGCGCCAAATACCAGCCTATCAACTTTACGGCACTCCGTAACAAAATCTTCTTTGGTCATGCCGGGTGGTCTTAAGATGCTGATGTGCAGGTTGCCATCGCCGATATGGCCGAACCATACAACTTCCCAGGTGGGGTAAGCGCTTTTAAAAATTGCATCTAGATCATTTACAAAGTCAGGAACTTTGGAGACGCTGACGGAGATATCATTTTTGTATGGTGTGAAAGAAGATAAAGCTTCTGTGATGTCTTCGCGAAAGCGCCAGAATGTTTTGGTCTGTAGGTCCGACTGTGAAATAACTCCATCAGTGATCCAGCCCTTTTCTAAGCAGTTTTCAAATACCTGCATAATCTTTTCTTCAGTTTTTTCATAGTTGTTTTCGATCTCACAAACAACATAAAAATCAGTTATGGTCTCAAAAGGTCTGGCTAAGCCTGTTGATTTTAAAACATAGCCGAGAGCTTTTTCAGAAAACATTTCAAATGCCTGTAGTTGAAAATTATTTTTAAATTCAGAAAAAACTTTCATGATGTCTGAAAGTTGATGAATTGCAAAGAGCAAAACTTTTGCCTCTACCGGAGGCGACGTTAATTTAATTGTCGCCTTGGTTACAAAGCCCAGTGTGCCTTCACTCCCGATAAATAAATGCCGAAGATCAAGCCCTGTTGCGTTTTTAATAAGACCATTGTTGAGATTTAAAATCTCGCCTGCGCCGGTTACGACCTCAAGTCCAACCACCCAGTCGCGCGTTAGTCCGTAGCGCAAAACCTTAATGCCGCCAGCGTTAGTTGCAATGTTTCCGCCAATATGCGCAGAACCTCTAGCAGCAAAATCAACCGGATATAAAAGGTTTTTGGATTTTGCAAATTCCTGTAAACTTTCAGTGATGAGGCCGGGTTCAACCTCAACAGTGGAGTCTATTTCATTAAACTGCAGTACGCGATTCATTTTTTCAAAAGAAACAATCACTTCGCCATTCAGTGCGCAGGCAGCTCCACTGAGCCCAGTTCTTCCACCGGATGGCACTAAACCAACCTTGTTTTTTCTGGCCCATAAAACCACAGCCACAACATCAGCAGTGGATTCTGGAAAAACCACAGCTGAGGCCTTAATATCAAAATAAGTTGTCCAATCTTTTCCGTAGTGTTTTAAAGATTCACTGTCGGTTTTTACTTGATGAGTTTTGAGATTTAAAGAGGATAGCTCAGACATTAGTTTTCCTTAATTTCTACCTGAGGGTGCGAAACCTCAAAAAAGAGTAAATCGGACAAAGCCCCCATGCCGCTGTTGTCAGAAAATAAAGACCAAGTGGCCAAAACCATATTGGCCCGCCAGCAGTAGCATAGCTTAAAATAAAAACGGATAACAAAAAACGAATAGTGCGATCCCAGACCGCGGTATTGCATAGCATCTTGGTTATCTAGTTTTTAATCGGATCTTTAATTAATGTTTGCAGTTCGCCAGCTTGGTACATCTCCATCATGATATCACTGCCGCCTACTAATTTTTTATTGATATAAAGTTGTGGTATAGTGGGCCAGTTACCATACTCTTTAATGCCGTTACGAATGTCTTCATCTTCTAAAACATTAATATCCTTAAAACTCACACCGATGTCTTGTAAAATAGCTGTCGCACGCGCTGAAAACCCACACATGGGAAATTGCTGTGTGCCTTTCATAAAAAGAACAATTTTATTTTCGTTCAGTAAAGTATCGATTCTGCTTTTAACGTCTGACATTGGAAGCTCCTTAAGAGTTGTGTTAATCATTTAAATTATTTTACATTAGTTTTAATTGAGAGCGCGTGAACTTCGCCGGTTTTAAGTTCTGGTGTAAAGGCTTTCATAACATGCTGATGTTGCTCAATGCGGCTTAAGCCTTTGAATGCCGAGCTTTTAACAGCCACTTCCCAGTGGTCTGAAGTGCCAGTCAGGTCAAATACCTGAATATCGGCTTCGGGGTTTGCATCAGGATAGGCAGTAATAAGTCGTTGCTTCATTTCTTCTATTTTCATAACTTATCTAGTAGCAATATTTCGGTTTTTGGGCAACTCTTGTAAGGTAAATATGTGGTTTTTAGCTTATTTTTTACTTCATTTGGCCTTTTATACGCTTATTCGCGTAGAATTTTTGATCTGGAATTGGGATTCATTCAAGTCTATGCCCGTTACAGAGATTTTGTGGGCTTTTTTAAATGGATTAAGATTTGATCTTTCGGTTCTAGGCTTAACTGTAGGTCTTTGTTTTTTAGGCCTTATCTGGCTGTCGCGTCACATAAAATTACAAAAAATTTGGTTTCTATTCTTTATTTTTATTAACTTTGTGTTTTTTGTAATTAACACTTTTGATGTTGAGTTATTTAATTTTACAGCCAAACGATTTTCGAGTTCAGGGCTATATTTAGTAGGTGAGGGTAGTTTTGCCCAATACATTGAGCCCTATCTTTTACCCGTGATACTTTCATTTTTTGTATTAGGTTGTTATGCCTATTTAGCCTATCAACTGAGTAGAAGATTTCAATTTAACTCAGGCTTTAAAAATAAAATCCTAATATCTTTTTTGATTTTATTGGTATCGGTGGTTTTTTCAAGAGGCGGATTTCAGCTTAAGCCTCTGACTTTTGTAGATGCAAAGCTATTTAATAATTCCTATGCAAATAATCTTGTATTGAATTCAACTTTTACGATTTTAAAAAGTCTCGGTAAAAGTTCATTACAAAGAATTAATCATTTTGAAACAAAAGAGATGTTGTCGTTATTAAATAGCCAGGACATTGAAGCATTGTCAGTCACAAATAACCAAAAGTCTAATATCGTAATCGTTATTCTGGAAAGCTTTTCGAAAGAGTACTTAGCGCTGCAGAATCCGGAGGCGACTCCTTTTTTAAATCAATTACGCCAAAAAGGCTTTGATTTTAAAAATGCCTATGCAAACGGTGGCAGATCCATAGAGGGAATTGCCGCTATTTTCTCGGGGATCCCAGCCTTAATGGAAGAGCCTTTTATTAATTCTGAATTTTCGGCAAATCAGATTATTGGTTTAGGTAGTTTATTAGCGGCACAAAATTTTCACACCAGTTTTTTTCATGCAGCAGCAAATGGCAGTATGCATTTTGATAGATTTACCAAAAGCGTCGGTATTGAAAATTATTTTGGTTTGAATGAATATCCCGACTCGAAAGATCATGATGGTTCCTGGGGTATTTATGATGAACCTTATTTGCAATGGGCATGTAAAAAAATAAGTGAGTTTCCATCTCCATTTTTTTCTTCCATATTTACTTTATCTTCACATCAGCCTTATAGTCTGCCGGAGCAATACACCGATAAATTCAAAGATGAGCGTGCGCCGGTTTTGAAATCCATCCAATATACTGATTTTTCTTTAGAACAGTTTATGAAGTGCGCCGAGAAAGCTCCCTGGTATAATAACACAGTCTTTATCTTTACTGCCGACCATACGGGACCGTTTTTAGATGCCAAGGCTAGTTTTGAAAGTCGGTATCAGATTCCTTTGGTGCTTTTTAGCCCTCAAAAAGAAAGCTTAGGAAATATAGACACCAATCAGTACGCCCAGCATATTGATTTACTGCCGACGATTCTGGATATTTTAAATATAGACTATAAAAACAAAAACTATTTATCGCGTAGTCTTTTGAGGTCGGGCCCTAAGGTCATTGCCCTGTATGCAGATAGGCACTATCAATTGATAGGGGATATTAAAGACGAAGACAAGCAGCTAAAGGCTATACAACAGTATTTTAGCGAGGGCCTGTATGATAATCGCCTTTACTATCCTTCAAAGTAAGTTTAAAAAAGGATATGTCAGATATTTATTTTACCCCGGCCAGTGACTCCCATAAAAAAAAAGAAAAAGAAAAGGCCAAGGTGCTTCGTAGTGGAACGTGGTGGAAGCAAGTGTTGGGTAAGGGTGTTTGTTATCACTGTGAACTTAAATTTAAGGCGTCCGAGCTGACGATGGATCATTTGATACCAATTGCCCGCGGTGGTAAGTCAGATAAAAAAAACTGTGTTCCCAGTTGTAAAGACTGTAATACTAAAAAAGGTTATAAAACTCGTGCTGAAATGGCTATTGATGAGCTATCAAATGAGTCCAAAAAATAGGTTGCTATGATGGGTGTATTACAATAATCGTCATGTTTTTCTTATCTTAAACGAATTGAGGCTAAAAGCCTTTATATTCGCTTTGGCTGGTATAAAACATGAAAGACTTATCTTTGTTATTAACAAACATAGGAGATTTTATGAAAAAAACGTTACTTTGTCTTAGTATCTTAGCCGTATCCCAGAATATTTTTGCTCAACCAGTAGGTGGTTTTGGAGGCCATGGTAAAAATGATTCATCTGTTGTCGAGCGTCCTTATGAATCTGTTGATTTACTAACTAAAACAAGAGCAATCGTTAATGACCAAATTAAAACTGTTAGCAATGAGATGCTTGTCGATATTCAAAATGATGCCTCTCTTCATTGTAACAGTAAGCGTGCTGTCTCAATTTTGGCTAACGTTTGTTCTGCACTTCCAATTTGTAACTTCATGGTTGATCAAGCCGGCAGCGGTGCAACAGATAGAACTGCTCTTCATAATGATACACCAAAAGAAGTAAGGGCTGCGTCTGGGTTTTTTGGAGGAATTCTTACACTAGTTGTTCTTGAGATTGCGGCAGGAGTTGGAGGTACTGTTGGACATGGTGCTGCTCTATATCAAAATATTAGCTCTCCTATGTCGAGCGCCGGTATGTATACTCGAAGAGATGCTAACAACATATATGCTGCGATGTTAGACGAGATGCCTAAAGCGGCCTTTGCGGGTGCCATTGATATTTCTAGATCAACTGAAAACTCTATGGCTTGTATCGTTTTAAAGGCTTCACAAGAAGAAGTTGGACGCAGAGCCCGTGATACGAACTCTCCAGATGCTCCTACTGGTTTTGAAATCAGATAATATTAGATAATGAATTAAATTAGATTAGATTGAATAAAAGGGCTCTTTCGAGCCCTTTTTCTATGGTTTATTTATATTTTTTAGAAAGCCCTCATAAGCAAAAAAATGAATAATGTCTCAACAAAGCTATAGATTTTTATTTAAAAAATACTAATCTATAAGCATTTCAATAGATTAACGCGGCGCCTATATCATGAAGGCTTGATTTTAGCGCGTCATTACCCCTTCAATGAAATAGTAAATAATTAAATTTGACCTCTGAATACTGGCTGATTTCATCAAAAAATGGTGAAAAATAAAGGAATTTGAGGCGTTTTTTGAGTAGTTTTTTGGGATAAAAGGGGATTTAAAATGAGTAAAATCACCAAAAGTAGTACCGCAGAGTATTTTGCAAAGAACCTTCAGCAGGTTGGTTTTTCGTCGCCTATAAAGGCTGTTTTAACAACGCTAAAAGAAGCGGTTGATAATTCTTTGGATGCCTGTGAGTCGAGTGAAATTTTACCTGAGCTTGAAATTGAAATTGTTAAAGTTGGTGCAGGTTCAACAAAAAATACGGATCTTATTAAAATAGTAGTTGAAGACAACGGTCCGGGTATCGAGGTTGAAGATTTAGCCAA
>JBBTEQ010000094.1:0-9553 GCA_038042235.1 Bdellovibrionota bacterium
TAGGATTTTTTCTTAAGTTTTAGAAAATGAAAATCAAAATCGATCAAAAAATATCTCTATTCGCTTACAAACGCTTTGAACCCGATTATTTGCAGCCAGCATCTGGCACACCGGTTGCTTAGAGCTTTCAAACAACGGAACAGGGGATCAACACTAATGAAACGTCAATACTGTCTATTTATTTTATTTGCAATCGTCGCAATTCTTTTATTTTTAAAATTTCCAATCACTCGTCATGCAGAGG
Organism: Bdellovibrionota bacterium; assembly: GCA_038042235.1. Taxonomy (GTDB): domain Bacteria; phylum Bdellovibrionota; class Bdellovibrionia; order Bdellovibrionales; family Bdellovibrionaceae; genus Pseudobdellovibrio. The sequence goes on from JBBTEQ010000094.1 coordinate 245, forward strand.
GCTTACCAATGCAAGGCCAAAAGAAAACTAACGTAAAAACTGTTGCAGATCTAACTACAAAGCCTGTTAAAATTATTAATTCTAACCCAAAGCCTCAAAAACATAATCTGACGCCTGATCAAAAAAATGTAAAAAACATTTCTTGTAATGATTACGCTATCAACAATAATACTTTTTCAGATTTTATAAAGCAGGTCTCCATAAATCCAAACTTCTGCGGTGCAGGTTTGCACAATTCCGTTATTAAGACTTGTGCTAGTAAATCAGATAAACCCAGCGAACCCGCCTGCCTGCAGGTGTTTTTAAAATTTGCCTCTTTGCTCACCGCAGATCTAACTTTCGATCAGCCACAAAATCTAAGCGATAAAATTTTAAAAATCCAGATTGCAAAAATGATTTTTTCAACAGAGGGGTTTCAGAATGGCGGGCCAAAGAAAACAATGCCTTTACTACTAGAAGTGTTAAGGCGTTATCCGGACGATGTGGGTCTATTACGTGTTTTTACAATGATAAGATCGGCGACTGCCTTATTACATGAACCCTTAAGTGAGGCTGACAATAATATTTTAAATCTTGCCCTTTCCAAAGACTCTGAGAATGTCAGCACACGCAATGCTCTGGTAACTATTTACACTCGACAAGAAGAAGGTTTTGAAATGATCAGTCGTATGGCGCGTGCCTATCCAAATGATATTTACCCCTATGCAACTCTTGCGGGGGGATCTTTATTAGAAAATGATCGAAAAGGTGCACTGGAGTGGGCCGAGTTCGGTCTTAAAAAAAATCCAAACAATAAACAATTTTTATTATTAAAGCAGGACCTCGAAAATGGCGTCTTTAATATAAATAAATACTACAACTTTCATTTTGATATTTCAGGCGCTTTTGACGACATATTATTACAATAATTTAATTTTTAACTGATCTTAACAAAGGAGAGATTATATGCTTAAAGGTAATTTAAATAAGTTTGTTACTGCTTTGGTTAGTCTAACATTCGCTAGTTCAATTGGCTTAGCGGGTGATGAGCAATGCACCAGAACCCAACTCTGTCTGATCACGATACCCATTATTGGTGGGGGGCTGGGGTGTATTGAGCTTAATAGATGCGAGCCAAAAGAGCCTCGAGGGCCTAAAGAAGTTAAAGAGCCGCGCGAGCCCAAAGAAGTTAAAGAGCCTCGTGAACCCAGAATACCCGGAAAACTTCCAGATAGACATATCCGGAAGTCTTTATAACTGTAGATAAAGCCTTAAAGTAAACTAGACTTCTTTTTCAAATACTCAACCGAAATCCCATCTAACTTGTTGTTCAGTATTTTGGATAGAAACACGCGGTTGATTCCTGTCCTTTGGCAAATTTCTTCATTTGTTAGTTTTTTTTCAATTTTAATATTTTTGATTTTTTGAATGTATTTTAGCTTAAGCAGTTCAATTTCACTTAATCGGTTTTCTGAAAGACTGGCACAGGTTTTTAATAGCCCGGGTTTGCCCTTATTAAAGGGCAAATCTTTTGTGATCAAATTATGTTTGAAAAAAGATGGTAAAGCTTCTGCGGTTTCTCGAAAAAGTGATTTACCGAACGGAATAACCCCGACATATAATAATTGAGGATTCGGATCTTTAATTCCTCTTGTACATAAATAGACCCAGTCAATAAATTCTTGCCGGCTCTCTTTACTCATTTGTGAAAAATCCATTATAACAGAAGTTATACCTTTAATAACAAAGGGCGATTTAGATTTTTTCAAAGCCTTATTCAGCTTTGTAGGGTCAAGCCTCCACCAAAAATCTCGAACAAACTCCGTCATAATTTCCATAAGCCGTGGATCAAATCTGGCCTTATCCAAAGCCTTCGCTACATCCCGCTCTGATAACTCTAGCGGATGCATCTGAATATTAAAATAAACATCCCCTCTGGGTAAATCTAAAAAGTTATTCATTTTCCGCCATCAAATCATCCAGCAACGTCAGGGCTTTATCTGCTAGCTTAGGCCAAAGCTTTTTGAGCTCGTCCAATCTGTTATCAACTATTGAAATATCGATTTTCATTTTTAAAAGATGCCTAATATGACCCATATCTTTAGATCGACCCGCCATTAATTTCATAATTAAAATGTCCTCAGCCGCCAAAGTCTTTACAATCAAAGATTTACCCGAATAACTTGTAATCATTCTGCTTGGTGCGGATTCCGGTAAATAAATAGTAAAGGTCTGGTAGTAAGGATTTAACCAGTCAGGCGCAATTTTAAGTTCTTTTGCGACCTCATCTAAATTATTTTTTAGTGATTCAAACTCAACACCTATTGGAGCCGCATCAATATCTACAGTCGATCCAGAATAGCCAAACTCAAGAATCATCGCACCACCGCCGCCAACGGCAAGTGTTACAGTTTTATGCCCAGCATCTGTTAGTTTTTTATCAAGAGATTTCAGTGCTTTTAAAGCCAGTGCTCTATCTAGTTCCATATCGTATATATTACATTAAAACTATAAAAAGTAAAGTTATATTAATAAATATGTCATTAGAACAAATATAACAACTCTGGTGCTATTGTTTATGCTTTAAAGCTGAATCTAAAAAGTTGTTAGCATTACCTTGGCAGCTTTCAGCAACAAAGCATCTGTTCATCATAATCCAGATGTCTTGATTTTTTGAGCCGAATCCACTTTTACTGGCTGCAATTGCGCGTGTAGGTCTAAACCTTCCAGCATCAGGGCTTCCACTTCCGCCTCTGCCCGCGTTTTTACCATTTTTCAAACTTCCATTATCAGATTTTTTCTTTGAACCAAATCCGCTAGAAATAAACGATTTTGCCTGATTAAATAAACCAGCCAAACCTTTTTCTTCAGGCGCTGCTGCTACAGGAAGCTCAGGTGGGCCACCAGATGCGCCGCCGCCGCCTCCACCACCGCCTGCACTTCCACCGCCACCAGCGTTGGTCGAACCACCACCGGTTGGAGCCTCAAACTTCAAATTAGAACCACCCTCATCATCACCACCAGCTCCACTATCTCCAAAGCCTCCGCCGGCACCTTTTACTCCACCCGCAAAAGCACTGCCGCCGCCACCAATTTCACCACTGGGATTTTTTAAACCTACACCTGTAGCAAAATTTGCAAGCCCACCGCTGGCATAGCCCGGGCATCCCGCACCTTTAGGATTTGTCTGACAACCGCATAATCTAGCATCGTAGGTAAAACCCGGCGTACACACATCCAACGATCCATAAAGATTACAACTTGGATTAGTTGGGTTTGCAGCACAGTCATTGGGAGAAATGATATTATTACAATCTCCGGTAGTAACACCACTTGAAAGTCTACACATGCAGATCATTGAGGACTGTAGTGAATTACCGAGAGCACTTAAATATTTGCTTATGCTATCTTTACCACTTTTAGCTTTGCTACCACAGGTTTCTTTGCCTTCTGTAGCCGTGCTTTTAATATCATCTTCATTATCATCGAAATACTTCTGGTTAATTGCAGCGACTTCTGCATTGTTTTCATTAGCAATCAACCTACGACAATTATTTTCAACTTTTTCAAATTCTTCTATATTACATTTATCTGAACATAACTTAAACTTTGAATCACAACTTTCGCTAGGACCAGAAATAGCAATTTTAGCGCCGTTAGCTGCAATACCGGCCGCAAAACATTCTTGTTGTGCACCTGAATTGGCCTTCATACCAGTGTAAATCTGACCAGCTGCACCTATGGCATTACCTGTTTCTCTATCATCTTTAAAATATGCACTACAAATTTCATTTGCCTTATGTGCGTGCCCTTTGCAAATCGAAGCCATTTTTTCCCAATTATCAACACAATCTTTTAACAAGGTATCTACTGAAGCTTTAGTAGACGCTATTCCTGCCTGAGTCGCACCAGGGGAGGCTGCGGCAGCAACAACACCTGTCGCGCCATTTACGCCAGGACCAGCTACTGTAGTAGGTACAGGTCCTGCTCTGCTAACAGCATCTTCTTTGATATCAGCCGCTTCTACACTCACCCCTTTAGATTTTCCATTACACATATCACTTGCAATTTCCAAATTATACCAATTTTGTTTATCATTACACATGCAGAGGGCATTTGGAACTAATCCGCCATTCTCATTGTAATTAGCATATTGTTCTATTGTTGCATTTAGTAAACCAATTTTCTCGCACCTGTCATCGGGTACTGGTTGTTCCCTATTACAATTGAAGACTGCTCCAGTCAGGGTTCCATTTGCCGACTTGCTGTATCCGCATAAGCAATCTCCATCTGTGCTACCTTTTCGTAGAGGCTTCCACTGAAATTTTAAATTTGGACTACCTTTTAAATATTCAGATTTAGTGGCCGCAAATCTTTCACATGCGGTTTGTTTTGAGTTCTCAGGATTGTCCTTAGGAACACAATAATAATAGCCTCCGACGAGACCGTCCTTAGGGTTGCGGTCAATGGTACCGCCAGGCACTTTCATATGCTCTTTTAAGTACTGTGGGTTTCCAGGATTTACAACCCTATAACCTTCGCCGCAAGCAATTCGAGCCTCTTTATCATTTTCAGCATCTACACAAATAGCAGGCCCCTGAAAATGCATACCAGCAAAATCTAAATCTTCAAATTTATTTACACACGCTCTTCCGCTAGTCGTATGCGTGCTCTTATCAGCACGATAAATTCCGGCTATAGCTTGATCTTTGGCTACTTTCGGAGCCTGTTGATTATTAGTTGCTTTTACGGGTTTTTTTGATGGATTTATTGCATGAGCATTTATGCCCAAAACAAAGAAAGAAAGAAATAACAAGCGATAGCAATGCTTCCCCATAAGTCACCTCACATAATACTATCGGACACTTCGGCTAAAGACTTAAGTCGAGAGCCCTTAAACTGTCTAAGAATGAGACAGTGTCTCAATTTGAGAAGCTTAAATTGTCATTTCAGCGTTTAGTTCAAAAATAATCAATGTTTAGCTGGCTTGATTTATGAAGAATGTCTCATTATGAAAAAGCTTATACTTACTAGTGTTTTGTCTTTGCTTACATTAGTTAACCCACTTTCGGCTAACGCAATATTAAATGGTACTGCAGTAACGGAGACTGAATATAGAACTTCCCCGCTTGTCGCAATTTTTGCAGTCAATGATAGCGCCGGCGAAATCTGCTCTGGTGTGTTGCTTAATGGCACGACCATCTTAACTGCGGCACATTGTTTTGATAAATCTTATTCGTATGTTCATATTTTCAGATCAATAAATCCTTATGATGTGAGTGCAAGTCGGGCAGAAATTAAAATTAATAATGCAGACGCTGTGCTTATACATCCCAGCTACAATAGCGATGTGTATACTTACGATCTTGCAATCATTAAATTAAATAAAAAATTTCCAAATTCTAATCAAGTTATTTATCCAATTCTGGATGATTCTCAATTTAACATTGAAGAGTATACCTTCTATGGCTATGGCGATGACGTGAACAAAAAATTTGGTGTTTTAAAAACAGCGATAAGATCAAAATATAAAATTAATCCTACTCGTTTCGGCAAGGAAAACTCTATAGAGTTCGATCAAACAGACTTGATCGGCATAAGTAGCGGCGACTCTGGTGGTCCTGTTATGGCCATTTACGACGATACTACGTTTTTAATTGCAATAAACAGTACAGTTATCAGTGTTGACAAGGAAATACTCGGTTCTGGATCAAGCTTCGTCACCAAAGTCTCTTCCTCTATCGACTGGATCAGATCTAACATGTAAATGTCTTTAAAAAAGACTAAAGTCCTATTTTAATAGCCCGACAAAATGCCGATAAATAAGCATGACCTACAAGCAAAGTCTGAAAAACATAGAAATTCTAAAAAACTTGCTTTGGCCATGGGATACAGATTATATATTCTTCGATTTCAAAACTGAGTCCGAATTTAAAATTATTTTTTTCGACAAAAAAAATTCTAATAAAATTGAAAAGTATTTACCGATTAAGCATCGTGCTAAATTACCAGTAGCGCACGTTCATGAAAATGAACAAGGGCAAGAAGAACTCTACTATGAAGATAATTTTTTTCGCTTTCGCTTCAACTTGGCAACTGAAGAAATACGTATGCATGATATTTTAGGTCAATTTAGAAATTGCCCTATTCAAATAAAATTAGAAATGGCAGCTTTAGAACGCAAGCTTAAAAATATGTGATTTTATATATTTTGTTAAATCGGAGCTATCCTTACCATCGTATAGTGTTAAGAGCTCTGCGATAAATTCTTCTAAATTTGTCAACTGACTGAATTGAGACTCCATCCATTTTGATTGTTTAATTTTATAACATAAAAAAATTTTCTGAGAGTTCGAAACTGCAGCAAATAGCTTCAAATGGTCTTTGTAACTTGAGTCTATAGATCACAATGCTAAGCTACAACATTGAAGCTCAATATATTTTAAAAGGATCTCGCTGTGCCGCCCAACAATTTTTTTGATTTCACTGTCAAATCCTCTGAACTAACGGATTACAATTTGTCTCAACACAAAGGAAAAGTTGTTTTAGTGGTTAATGTCGCCAGCAAATGCAGTTATACGCCCCAGTATAAGGGTTTAGAAGAACTCTACCTTTCTTTACCAAAAGATAAATTTGTTATTCTGGGGTTTCCGTGCAATCAGTTCGGAAGCCAAGAGCCTGGCACCGAAAACGAAATTCAAAAATTTTGTTCGCAAAATTATAATGTTACATTTCCGGTTTTAGCCAAAATAAATGTTAACGGCACCAAAGCAGACCCTGTTTATCAATTTATGAAAAAAAAAGCTCCGGGCCTATTAGGTACGGAGCTGATTAAGTGGAATTTTACTAAGTTCTTAATTGGTAAAGATGGCCAAGTATTGAAACGCTATGGGTTTGCTGTAGAGCCTTCGGAAATCAAAAAAGATATCGAAGGCGCTATTTTAATGCCTTAAATCTTACCGATTAAATCTATGCCCGGCTTCAAAGTTTTACTTCCTGGGGTCCATTTTGCCGGACAAACTTCATATGGATTTTTTGCAATATGTTGTGCCGCTTGAACTTTTCTTAAAAGTTCATCTGCATTTCGGCCAATACCGTTATCGTTTATTTCGGCTAATTTAATTTTACCTTCTGGATTAATTAAAAAGGTACCACGATAGGCTAGGCCCGCTTCTTCAATATAAACACCAAAAGCCCGTGAAAGATGACCTGTTGGATCCGCCAACATCGGATATTTAATTTTTTTGATAGTTTCTGAAGTGTCATGCCATGCCTTATGAGCATACTCTGTATCAGTACTGACTGCGTATACGTCTACCCCCATTTTTTGAAATGCATCGTATTTTTCAGCCATATCGCCAAGTTCTGTTGGACAAACAAATGTAAAATCTGCTGGATAAAAGAAAAATATGGACCATTTTCCAAGCAAATCATTGTGTGTAATAGTTTTAAAATCGTCATTAACATAAGCCTTTAATTTAAAATCTGTAACTTTTGTGTTGATTAATGTTTGCATTCTATCTCCTTGTAATAATTAGTTTGGTACCTCTTTTTACTCTACGAAATATCTTGATATTAGTAAAATCGATATTATAATAATGTTGATAGATTTTGTCTATCGCGTTATTCGGTCTATAAAGCGCTATAGGAGTGCTCAGTGAAGTTGAATTTCTCATTAACACAGCTTGAATACATTTTGGCGGTGCATAAACTTGGTCACTTCGCAAAAGCTGCGGAATATTGCAACGTGACTCAGCCCACACTGAGCATGCAGATTCAAAAGCTTGAAGAAACATTAGGCGTGGTCATTTTTGACCGCTCCAAAAAACCCATTTTATTAACTGCTGTTGGAGCTGCAGTCATCGAGCAAATTCAGCTGGTGGTTTCGGAAGCAAAAAAAATTGATGGTATCATTCAATTAAAAGGCGACGATCAGCTGTTAGGCGCTCTTGTCATTGGAGTTATTCCCACGATTGCGACGTATTTGCTACCCAGGTTACTTCCACTTCTTGAAAAAAACTTCTCTGGCATAAAATTAATCATCAAAGAACTACAGACTCACCAAATTATAGATGCGCTCAATACCGATGAAATCGATGCGGGTCTATTAGCCATACCGATTAATGTTTCGAAAATAATCGAACAACCAATTTATTTCGAACCTTTTTCGGTGTTATCAAATAAAATACATAATTTGGCGAAACAGAAAAAAATTAAATATTCATCATTAAAGTCTGATGACATTTGGCTCTTAGAGGAAGGTCATTGTTTGCGCAATCAAGTTTTGGATGTGTGTTCATTAAAGCCGGATAAAATTGCCGGCAGAAAGTACCAATTTGAAAGTGGCAGCCTTGAAACTCTAAAAAATTTAATTAACACCTATGGCGGTTACACGCTTCTGCCTGCGCTCGCAACAGATAATCTTGGTAAAAACACTGTATTAACTGAGTTCGATCGCCCTATACCTGCACGAGAGGTGGGACTTGTGTATCGCAGAGAGCATTATAAAATTGAATTAATCAGGGCTCTTAGTGAAACAATTTATGACTGCCTACCTGAGGGAATGCAAAAAATAAAACAAAAAGATCTTGATGTGCTGCCCGTCGAGTAGTTGCAAAAAAAAAGGCTGCACTTAATGTACAGCCTTTTAAATTCTAAATATTATGTATATTTAGTTTTAGTTCAAACTTGCTTTTATATCTTTTGGCGCTTCTTTTGCAATTTTTTTAGATTTTTTTGGAGAATCCAATTCAACAGAAGCTTCATCAGCAACCGCGTCACCCATGTCCTTCGTCATCAATAACTGACCAATGCCGTTTTTAGCAAGAATAGCTGTACGCAACTCAACCTGCACTGCTGGATTTGCTTTTAAATATTCTTTGGCTTGATCGCGACCCTGACCCATACGCTCACCTTTGTAAGAATACCAAGCGCCGGACTTTTCAACCATATTAGCTGTAGTTGCTAAGTCTAAAATATCGCCTTCTGCCGAAATACCTTCACCGTACATCAAATCAAACTCAACTTTTGTAAAGGGAGGAGCCATCTTATTTTTAACAACTTTAACCGCAGTTCTGTTTCCGACAACATCTTCACCATTTTTAATGGCACCGATTCTGCGAACATCTAAACGAATTGACGAATAGAACTTTAAAGCATTACCACCGGTAGTTGTTTCAGGGTTGCCGAACATCACACCAATTTTCATACGAATCTGATTGATAAAAATAACCAAAGTATTTGAGCGATTGATTGAAGCGGTTAATTTACGAAGTGCTTGCGACATCAAACGAGCTTGTAAACCCATGTGTGAATCGCCCATTTCGCCTT
>JBBTEQ010000095.1:0-7040 GCA_038042235.1 Bdellovibrionota bacterium
GACCCTAGCTAAAGTTGCAACTGGGTTATCAAATCCGACTGCCACTGAGCTCGAAACTGCTATCGGCACTTTAGATGCGGCAACACTTGGCGATCTAGTTATTGCAACTTCTGCCGCGGTTTGTACGAACACAACTGATGCTTCAGAGGAAACCAAAAAATATTGTGCTGAGATGGCCGCAGCACTAGCAGCCCCCACCTCAACACCTGCAGGTGTGGGCGCTTGTCTGAAAGCTAAGCTGGCTGATCCCGCAGCTGTTTGTACCTAAAATTTAAAACTGCTACTCAAAAATCCACTAAATTTTTTGGTTCGTTTGAGTAATTCGTGGATAAGTCTGACATCTTAGTTACGGTATAATCCACTTAAACGAATCTATACCGAATTGCTAAAATAAGCTAAGCCCATAGTATTTGCCAGTCTGAGGTTGATAAGCCTTTGAGTCTTTTTTTCTGATATTTAATTTCGCCCCGAGCTTCTTTTTCATTGAGCTGAATATAGTTTCTGACAATTTGATAGGCTTTATAACCCCTCTTTTGTAAAGCTCTGCGCGATTTGGCCCGCGACGACCCTGAAAAAATGATGATAATGTTTTCGCCGCGAGGTTCTGATCAATAAATGTATATGGTCGTTTTGCACCGAAAGCTGTTCAACTTTAACGGCAAAGTGCTTTGCGAATTTTTCAATTATTTTAAGCACCGACTTAAAGCTCTGTGGCGTGCGCAGGCTTCTGCTACGCAGGCGAAGCCGTTCTGTTTTAAAAACTGCATGTAAGGGCTCTTTAGTTGATAAGGCTCTTGCCCCTCGCCCGATTTTTTTTTGCGCAAAAGACCTCCGTGCGAAAGCCGAGGCACCCCACTAGAGTTAAAAAATGAGCTTTGCTTGATTAAAGCCTTTGTATTAAGTGGTACGGACGAGTCTCGGCTGAATGAACTCCGCAGATCGGAAATCTAGGTTATTTGGGAAGCTGAAGAGAAAGCGGCTTGATAAAATTTAAATTATAAATTTAAAAGTTAAAGCCTAACTTTAATGCCATAACTCGATTTTCAATTTTGGTGTTTGCCGAGCCAACTTCTTCTCCGTAAGTGGCAAAATCAAGATTAATAATACCAAGTAAGAATGATGCACCCGCAGTAAAATACATCTGATTAATGCCGGCTCTAAGCTGAGTTTTAAACCATGTATTCGGCGAGTAATCCATTTCGATACCAGTATGAAAAGATTTGTTCAAAGTGATTTCCGGATGAAGAATATTATGAAAATCAAGCATATACCTGATTTTAAAATCTTCACCATCGCGTAACATGTATTGCGAACCCACATCTATCACACGGTGCTGCTTCGCCGGCACCTCTGTTGCCAGCTTATTAGCAATTTTAGATAAAGCGAACTCTCCGCCGATAACATTGTGTACAACAAAGCCCAAGGTTAAAGGAAATCTTTCATCACTTTCAGGTACAGAGGTTTCAACAGTTTTGGTTTCTTCTTTTTTTGATTCCTCAGATTTTTTCTCTTCTGCAACTTTATCTTCTTCTTTAATTTCTACAGGCGCCACGACGTCTGCTGCAGCTGCCGGTCCCTCCGCAAGTTTAGCTTCAGGCTTGGTCTCATCAACAGTGGCTTTCGCGTCTTTGGTGCCCGCAGCTTCTTCCGCTTGAGGTTTACGCTCCTCAGTTGCCTTTATTTCTTCGGTCTTTTTTTCTTCAGTTTTAACTTCTTCTTTTTTTGGCTCTTCACTAACTTCGGCTTTAGGTTCTTCAGGAGCGGGGCTGGTGGTTTCAACTTTTACCGGCTCTATTTCTGTAGTCTGGCTTGTCGTTGAGCTATTAAACCAGTTCGGACGCCACATAAAGCCCAAATCAAAATCAAGCTTTGTGCCCTCTCTGAATCTTTTATCACTCAGGACGTTAGGATCTGTTGCTAATTCAAATGCGGGAACGACTTCCTCTACTGATACGCGATGTAAATATTTAAAGGTAATACCAGCATCGACGTTCTTCATAATTTCACGGCCATAGCCAAACGCCATAGTGGTGTCGCCCTTTACGTTTAAATCAAGAGCTGGCCCCAATTGTTTATGAATCGACATATCAATTGTCAAATCAAGTGGTAATAGCGCAACTCCCCAGCCATTGCGAACCCAAAAGAACTCTAAGGCCTGAACTTTACCACCTAAAGACTGCCCGTAATATTTTTCTAAAACTTCTGAAATCGCCTGCGCTTTCTGAGCGTCTGTTCCGACAGTATCAGACGCCTTTTGAATGTCGCTAGCTACAGTTAAAGTTTTTGCAGAAACTCCTGCGCCTAGCAGCGACAGCTGTATTTCATTGTGTTTCTTGCGCGCAAAACCTGCAGGATTGTACATAATCAAAGAATAATCATCGGCCACCGCTGTAAATGCATTACCCATACCCAAGGTACGAATTGAAGAGTAGGGACCGCTTATTTTTGGACTCAAAGATTGAGCTGCATACGCATTTAAGCTGATTATAGAAAATAAAATTCCTAGCAATGGACTTAGCTGTACTCTTATAAATGATTTCATATTTTTCCCTTTTGTTGTAACAACTCATGCTACAAAGTTTAGGGCTAAATGAGTACATGAAGTTAGGCTATGGCAGACCCTAGGCTAGCTTGACCGCTTCGCCACCAAGTCATTAGGTGAGTTTTGATTTAATATTATTATCATCTTGACTATTTAACCTCCCAATATTATAGTTTTTTATATAATATTGGGAGGTTAAATAGTGAATCCATTTAAATATGGCGATCCGGTTCAGGGAGAATATTATCTTGATCGGCCGGCCCTGAAAAAATCCACCCTCACCTTTATTAGCAGTCAAATTAATGTCGTACTTATGGGGCCCCGCAGATTTGGCAAAACCTCATTTACGCTAAACTTGCTGCAAACCCTAAGACAGCAGAATTTTAATACCCTTTACGTTGATGTATTTAACGTAACCACCCACAGAGATTTTTTAAATCAACTCATTAGCGCAATCACTCAAGAAAAAAATTTATTCAAAAAAGTTTTAGCCTGGCTACAATCCCTTCCTAAGCATTTTACACCAGCGGTCTCTTGGGAGCCGAATGAGACAAGTGGATCGATTCAATTATCATTACAAGCACATCGCTTAGATGATGATCAAGTTAAACAGATGATCTCGAGTACACTCGATGCGCTTGCTGAAATCGCAAAAAGAACAATTATTGCCTTTGATGAATTTCAAACAATTGGACAACTTGAAGATAGCGGATGGCTTGAAGCCACCATCAGATCAAAGATGCAGTTGCAAAAAAATGTGTCTTACTTATTCAGCGGCTCAAGACACGGAATCATTCATGATATGTTTAACAATCCGGCAAAACCATTTTATCGATCTTGTCAGCTTATTGACTTCCCAAGATTTGGCCCAGAGTTCTCTGCCTGGATCGTATCAAGATTTAAAACAGCATCTGTTAGTAGTTCTTTAGAAGTAGTGGATCACCTGCGTGCACTTGTAGATGATACTCCAAACTATGTTCAAATGGCATGTTTCAATCTTGTTGCCGATGAAATTCAAACTCTTACTATTACAGAAGTTAACAATGTTTTAAAGAGAATCACCAGCCAGAACTCTTATCCTTATCAAACCATTCTGAACTCGCTCACTCCAATTCATCAACGAGTACTGCGACTTGCCGCATGTGAAGGTAAGGAAATATATACAAAAGAAACTTTCGAACGATATGAGATCAAAACAGCTGCCTATGTCTCCCAAGCCATTAAATCATTGATCGCAAAGCAAATTTTAGATGAAAGCACTAAAAAGGGAGTCGCCATATTCGATGACCCCCTATTTGCTATTTGGCTAAGAAATGAATTTGGGGCAAAGGTCGGGCCCCATTCAAAAATATAATTTTGATTGAAAAATTGGTCCAGAATTAATTCGGGGCTGACCAATTAGATCTGTCTTTAATGAGTCTTTCTTCAAGCACATTGGCCGGAATTGCTGTGCCCGAAAAAACGGTGGTTTGATAGTTTCCGGTTTTGACTTTTTTTGAAGTGATATCAACATCAATAATTGCATTGTACCCCAACTCAGCTCCACGGAAAGCCAGCCTCAGAATAGTTTCGTCGTAATCAGCACACTCAACAAGATGAATGGGGTCTGCGAGCCGTTTTACCATACGGGTTTCTTTAAACTGGGCCTTCATAAAAACAAACATATTTTTTGCAGCGGCCATCATTTCATTGTATTTCAGAATTTCCGGAGAAATTTTTTCGTCAAAGCACGTTGTGCAAAATGCTGTATGCGACAAATCTTTAGAAATTTTAGCCAAAAAAGAAAAACTATCTTCGTCAATAAATTGAGTACATTTTTTACAAATAGAAACTTGGCAGATTCCGCAGATCAGCTTAGCCTTGGGTTTATTACACGTATTGCAATATGAGTCTGTCGGATTTGTCATGCCCTTGGATAGCACATCAATTTACATTAAAACAATAGGTAATAAATACTCGGTGCAGAGAGGAGAGCTGCCCTACTGGGTTGTTCTAGCAACAATAGTCGGAAGGCTTTTGCGAGTCCAGATAAAGGCAAGTAAAGCGAACATAAAGGCTGAATAGCCAACAACAACAAATACGGGAACAATCGGCTTAGCATAAACAAAGTAGGCACCAATAGCCATTGTTGTGGTGGCTAAGGCTTTATACTTCAATCTAATAACTTTATTTTTTTGCCAATCAATAATAGGTGGACCAAAGTAAGGGTGGCTCATAAGCCAATCATGAAATTTATCAGAACCTCTTTCAAAACAGATAGCTGTTAATAACAAAAAGCAGGTCGTGGGTAAAAGTGGTAAAAAAATTCCGATAATTCCAACAATTAATGAAATCACCCCGACTGTCAAAAAAATACCTTTTTTAATACTGGTGATGAGGCTTTTATTAGCTTGCATTAAGTTATACTTAGCTTATTCGTTTCATGGGAGCAAGTAGGTTATTTGGCAGGTTTTTATACACGCAGCTACTGTAGGCCACCAGCATATATGCCGCCATAGCCGGTCATGGCCCCTAACTTGGTCGGGCAAAGAATAAATCCAGAATTTACCGGTGGAGCATTAAGCCCACTTAAGCTTGTTGTATTAATTGAAAACGACACAGCAGTCGCAGAAACTGTTAGTGGAGTCGCAAAATCTGTAAACTCATTAAACCCATTTAGACTTAGCCATTCAGCCGTGCAGATTGCATGCTCATAACCGCCAATGGCCGAATTTGGTTTAATAAATAGTTTTGCACCATCAAACGGCGTCGCAGGATTAACGCCAGGCAATGCAAACATATTCGGCAACGCTTTAAACAAAAACGCGGTATTAATGCTGACACTTTTAAGATATTTTTTTACCTCACCTGTATCAAAATAATAAGTAAAAGCCCCGCCGATAGCTTTTGCTGTATCATTACCCATACCATTGAACTGAGCACGATTAACAAGTATTCGGTCATTAGAATTACTTGTGTTATCCCCGGAGCAACTAAGACCGCCAGCAGTCACTGACATTCCGCCAACGGTATAAACGCTATTTGGTACAACAGTATTATTGTAATTATAAGTTATATCAGCTGAAGCTCCAGTTGACGACATCCTCGACAGCACCGTAGACGCCGCATCATCTAAACAAACTAATTTAGTAGCTACAGAACCCACATCGCCAAAATATCCATAGATAATATCATGAAACTCGTTGACGGATTCGACATCCGTTGACCAGCCTCCGTTTGTACTTCGAAAATAGGTGCTTGGGCGATGAACTCTTGCCATATGTGGCGTTACGATAGCGCCAGTAATCGGTACTAAACTATCAAGACTTTTATTTTGTAAGCCCAGTAAGGGCACGCCTAATGCTGTACCATTTGCTAACCTGTAGCTCATCGAAAAATTTTCAGACATAAAAAACTCAAACCAACCATTTAAAATCTGGGCATCAAAAATATCCATACTTAAACCAGAAGCAGCATGGTTCATACTAATAATTACTTTCCCTGTTGGACCGTTGTCAGCACTAGTCAGATAACGCCCAACAATGCTGCCGGCTTTAAACGGACCTAAATTATTCAAAGCTAAAACAATAGGAGGGGGCTCAATGGCGAAAATATCTCTGACAACCGATCCATATTGAGCCTCAAATGTGCCATCGTTTAATCTATAAATAGCTAAGATTTGTATTTTTCTTTCGGGGCCTGACGGAACATCAAAGACCACTTCCGAAGATAGCTGAGCAGAGGCCAACTCAAAATCCATCTTATTAAAAAACTTCAAAGTTGGAAATCCAGCGCCGTCGATATTAACTACGACAGCCTTTAAACACTTTGTACATGAAAGGCTACTTACATCAGAATAGGTCGGCAGCTTTAATGAAACCAATGAGGTTTTATCGCCTTCGCGTTCACAGCTGAATAGACCCAAAGTTAAACTTAGAGCCAAAACACTCAGTAACAAAATACGTCCCATATTACCTTTCGTTTTTTAATCTTTATTCAGTCTACTATATTATCATTATCGACTTTTTTAAGCTAATTCATTAACAATCTGCCAGTTATTTATGATCTAATTTGAAACATCTCAAATTAAGATGTATCATTTTGATAAAAACACTAACAAGCAAGGTAGGCCAATGGACATCCATGAAATCTTGAACTCAACTCTAGCAAACCCTTTAGCAAAACAATTTCTTCTTTGGGCAGGGCTTGGCTTGGCCGTTGGTGTGGTCGCAAAAATTATTATTCCGGGTAATGATCAGATTGGTTGGATTCGCACCATCTTAATGGGCTTAACCGGTTCTTTTTTAGGAAATTATATGGCGCCTAAACTTTTAGATTGGCCTCTTTATGATGCTTTCAGTTTGCAAGGCTTCGGAGTTGGTATAGCCGGAGCTGTGGTGCTGGTTGTGATCAATCGTATTGTAACTCAATCTTAGGTTTTAATTATTTGATTGCGGATACTTAGAGTTTCGACCGCTAAAAAATGTATACTTTATCGCTACAAGAGTAAAAAAAAGAA
>JBBTEQ010000095.1:7050-9432 GCA_038042235.1 Bdellovibrionota bacterium
AAGTAAGACAAGCGCAAAACTCCACTTCATAGCCGTAATAAGTCCCAGCCAAGGATGAGATTCAATGCTGATTTTTCCTAGTAACACTGAAATTATAGTTGAAGTCTCGACTAAATCAAAAATCCCAGGAATAAAGGCCAGATATTTTACTTTTTGACTTTTATAAACCAATCTTTTGAGGCTCAAAAATAAAAGTGCAGTGTAGGTTATAATAAATGAAAGGTCAAAAACTTCGGTTACTAGATAACGATAGCTGTCTTTATCGCTTAGGGATTTAAAATACTGCACAGCCTCTAAACCTGAATAATAAAATCTGGCGTCTAATGTGTTCTGCGAATCTATTTTTACCATCAACGTGGCAACAATCGCCAGAATTGCAAACAAGGCCATCATTCTGAAATCAAAATATCTAGGCCGCATCTATTCCACAGCATTTTTTATATTTTTTTCCGCTGCCGCAAACACAAGGATCATTGCGCCCAATTTTTGGAGACTCGCGAATGATGGTCTGAGGTTTTTCGTGATGGTGTTGGTGACCTTCGCCTTCTTTGTGTGTATGGGAATCACCCTCAACAAAAAGCCACTGGCCACTGTCGCTTTTACGAAACTGCGCCGTTTCGTGATGATCCAAAGCTTCTCCATTAATTTCATAGGTGGCAATAAATTCGACCGTGCCTTTTTTATCTTCAGCGCCGCCCTTTTGCGTTCCAAGAATTTTTAAACCCTTCCATTTTGCGCTCTGAGCCCATTTCTTTGTTTCTGCAGCATCAAAGTCGCTTCGTGATTCTGGGGCCAAGGTTTTTTTTAAATAATCCACATCAACTTTGGTAAAGGCCGTATAGCGTGAGCGCATCAACTGTTCTGCAGTTGCGGGCAATGCTTCGCCAGTTAAAAAGTTCTTGCAACAGGTAACAAAATTTTCACCGAATCCACATGGGCACTGCATAAACATCCCTTTTTGCTCTTGGTTAAGCGTACAAAAAACATTAGCATAGCTCAAGGGGTGCTAACAAATGGAAAAAAACAAGAACATCGACAAATTGACGCCTGAACAATACGAAGTCACCCAATTGTGCGGTACCGAGCCGCCTTTTAAAAATGCTTACTGGGATAACAAAAAAGATGGTATTTATGTTGATATCGTATCAGGTGAGCCTCTTTTTAGTTCAACTGATAAGTTTGATTCAGGAACTGGCTGGCCTAGTTTTACAAAGGGCATTGAAAAAGAAAACATAACTTATCATCAAGAAACCGATCGTTACCAGCGTGTCGAAGTCCGTTCGCTTAATGCAGACTCTCATTTAGGACATGTGTTTTCAGACGGCCCAAAAGAAGCCGGCGGACAGCGCTATTGTATCAACTCGGCTTCTCTGCGCTTCATACCTAAAGAAGATTTAGCGTCTACGGGTTATGGAAAATATTTGATACTATTTAAGAAGTCTGAAGTATGAAATTTATTAGTTCTGCTTTTTTAATTTTTCTTTTCACATCATTGTCTCTAGCCACTGAGTTGCGTCTGACCAGAGCCCAGGCCTTGGCTCAAGGATTTTTTCCTCAAACAATTTCAAAAAAATCAACCACAACCCGCGATGATCTGGCTGCGCACTCTTTGGCCTGGCCGGTTAAATTTATTGATGCCAAGCACAGCATCGGCAACAGCATGCCTGAGTATCAAAACTACAGCAACGAAGCCTATTACCATGCAGGAGCCGACTTAAGATTACAGCAATCAGGACAAGTTGTTGCCCCAACTGATGGGTTTATTCAGGGAAACTATTACACCTACGTAACAGATCCTAATACAGGTGAAGATAAAAAATTCACCAAACCCATAACTAATGGCGGCGACCCTCTATATTTTGAAATCACGCTAAAAACTGCAGATAATTTGTTTCTGGAGTTTCATCATGTAAATCCGGATAATCTGCCTAAGGCCATCTACGAATTAGTTTTACGCGGCGGGGGAAATGTACAGCGCGGCGAAATTCTTGGCACTGCCGCCGTCTGGCCTGTTTCACGCTTTGGTGAAAGATATGATCATATTCATTATAACTTAATTTCTGCAAACGGTGTATACCTGAACCCTGAGTATTATTCACATGCTTTCATTGATAATTTGGCGCCAGTGATTAAAAATATTTTTGCAGTTTATAGAGATAAAAAAGTTGAAGTACTTAATCAAAAACTAAATGCCTTACCAACAGAGTTGATAGTTTCGGCAATCGATATAAAAGGCGAAAATATTTATCCTTTACCACCGACTTTAGTTGAAGCCACGTGGTCTGTTTTAGGTTCTGAATCACAAAAAGTGGGCTGGGATTTTACCCAGAAACTTTTGAACAGTTTGGGATTATTTCCGGATATCCGAGAAGTTTATGCCAG
>JBBTEQ010000096.1:0-18228 GCA_038042235.1 Bdellovibrionota bacterium
GAAGTTTATGCCAGAAACCTAAAACTTTCAGACGGTCGCAGCTTTACCACCCGAGGCGACTACAGCAATACTATATTTTTATTCCGTTTAAAAATTCCTCCAACGGCCACAAGCCCGATTACCCTAAAAGTAAGCGATGGCTCGGGTAACGAAAAAATAGTTGTGCTCGATATTAATTAGTTGTTGTTTTGTCTATCCGATAAATTACAGCGAACCCGAAAAAACCTTGGCACTATTCGCTCAATAGTAAAACCATTCATATTTTGATATAACTGCTCTGTTGGCAAATATCTAATACGAAGAAAAATATCCGAAAATTTTTCACATAAATTTCTCGCTAAAATTTTAGGTGCCATCACCAGTGCTGTTGATGGCTTTACAATCCGAGAAAGACCAATCATTAAATTTATATCATCCGCAAGAAGAACTGGGTTAGCAGATTCATTCACAACATTAATAGCTGTAGCAAAATCCTTATCGCCTTTTGACCACCAAACCGAACTTCTTCCCATTTGAACTAAAGAACTTCCGCCAATTAATAATAAGAATATTAAAGTCAGAAATCCAGCTTTTAACTGAAAGGTGTTTTTACTAGCTAAAAGGTCTGCAATCCACATTACAACCGCCATTTGCAAACCTAAAAATAATGGTACCCAATAGCGCCCCACCACAATACTGGAACCGCCAGTTAGCATGTCGGATATAAACATCGGCAGCAAGTTTGATAAAATAAGTACACACACAAAACTACGTACTTTTGAAGAAGCACTATAGAGCAAGTAAATTATTGCAAAAAATTCAACAGCTAATACTCCTATTATAAATGGCACTTGAAGAACGTACTCTAATACAGAACTAGAATCTGCACGTAAATTAAAATCTATGAAAGTTCGTGCTAAGTATGAAAGAATCGTCCTAAAATAAAAAATAGTATCAGATACGAAATCAAACTGCAACCAATTGAGCCCAGCAACGGCCATTCGCATTTGTAGAACTAAATTTATGAGCCAAGGAAGAAACGCTATTGCACAAGTAACCCATGAAAAAATTAAATGTGTCCGATCAGTTCTTTTATAAGAATTCCAATTCATAAAAACAATGGCGCTGTGTACGCATAAAATGCAAATCGAAAATAAAGATGTATACGTTAACGCTATTAATACAATAGTATATGTTTTCCAGCGCCGAGCCAGCAGAAGAGTCGTCGACAATAACGCCAGTAAAATTAAAAGACTTTGATCGCGCGCCTCCGCTGCGAATACCGCATGAAATGGCGACAGCGCCGATAGCGCAACGGCAATTGGCGGTGCTAACGGGTTATTGGGAACAAGTAATTGCACCAGAAAAAAAATTACAGCTAGTGCGAGCAGACTTAATAAAAGTGAAAGTATGCGAATACCCGCTTCTGAATCTCCGACTACTTTCACCCAAAGTGCTGCGATAATCCAATACAGTGGCGGGTGCTGCGGATCTTCTTCCGAAATAATCTTAATTGTATCTAGCAATGATTTATTTGGGTCTTCGGACTGCATCACCAAAAGATCACTTGCCTGCACATATGGAGAGGTCTCCATTAACGTACGAACATCCTGATAACTATGACCAGTTACATAAAGTGACGTACCGGCTTCATCGTTGCTGTAATTTAGCGAAAATACTGTCGCTGTACGCAATGCTAAGCCACTGACTAACGAAAATACTGCAATCAAAATAATAAATTTCGATAGCTTGGACTGCTCATATAATTTTGCAATAAAACTCATCAAGTAAACCTACCTCTTCGAGATGAAAGAGGCAAGTTCCTCAAAGATTCAGCGTGTACCCTATTAAGACAGACCGCATTTTCAAAAAAACAGTGATGTCAAGAAACGATTAAAAATTCTCAAGTTGAATCAAACTCAGACTTTTAAACACATACTTAATTGATTTAAAACTATTTTTCAAAAAAATCCTTAAGTAAAATTCCCGCTCAGCCGATAGTCTAGGTAAGGATTTTTCTGGAGGTACGTAAACTGCTAAAAATTTTTTATTATTAGCTGTAAGCCCCCCAAATTCTGGAATAAGTATCGCAATTTGAGACAATATACGAATATATATTTAAGCATTAGGGGGATTTGTGCACTTAAAAATAAGTTTTGTATTGCTTCTAGGGTTTGTTACATCATTCGTTTTTTCACAAGTAGCATTAGCACACGGCGAAAATATAAAGGATAACAAGCACAATCATCGCATTAACGTGCAAGCTTTAAATTCACCAGTAAAGCAAAATACAACCGCAGAGTTTTCGTTAGAGCTGCCGATGGGGTTTTTGCCGGGTAAGGCCGAATATGAAATTAAAAACTTAGACCCAAGTAAAAAACATAAATCAAAAGACCAAAAAGTAACATTGATAAGCCAGAACGACAAATGGCTTGCGCAAATTCCTACTGATTCATTAGAACTAGGAAACTTTAAAATTGAGTTCGAGGTTAAATCCGCAAAATCTTGGGTGCAAATTATAAAAGATTTTATCAAAAATTTAATTCGCGGAAAAGATAACAAGCATGACCACTCAAACCACGGCAAATATAAAGGTGAAGCTGACTTCGCTATTAGCGCTGGACCTGTGTTACCACCCGATCCAGGTGAGGCAGGAATGGCTACGCTTGAGGGAATAGATTCAGATAATGATGGGGTACGAGATGATGTGCAAAGATGGATTGTATTAAATCATGGGGGTTCAGCGAAAGCCGTCGCTGCGTTAATGCAGGCGGCAAAAATTAGTCAAACAAGTCTTTTAGATGTGAATGATCGAGCTAAATCTATTGAGACCTCATATGTACTTTTCAGAGCAATTGATTGTTTACAATACATATTAGGTATTGATGAGGGCTTTAAATTATATAAACAGATGGATTCGCAAATTTTAAACACCGACGCTCGCATTCGTTCAGAGATTAAAGCCAATGCTAACTTTAATGGGCAAACCGTAATGGCACGCGATGAACTAAAAACAGACTGCGATTTTGATCCAGATATTTTGCCAAACTAAGTTTTTTAAATTATTGAATTTTATAAGGGAGATTTATGAGAACGTTTATACTTTTAGCTCTGACCTTATCTTTTACAGCACAAGCGCAAACTCAAACAGGTCTGACTTGCTCACAAAATGGGACTCTTGTTACTTTTACTAATGGTGTTGATACTAGTAGAAAGGATGCTTCCCAAATACATCTCGAAAAAGTCAAACGGCTTCTCCCAAATTCCGATATCGACAAGAAAGGCAATGTCGAATATTCACTTACTTACAATTTCAGCGCAGGTTTAGCGCTGGATCTTTACGAGTCTCAAGTGCAAAAGACAGCTGAATTTTTTGGAATCTCATTTATTCAGGCTGCGCGTTTGTACTCAGGTCTTTTTACTTTACCTGTTGTGCCAATTCCAGAACCATTGTCTCTTTCTGCGCAAATTGCTATGCGCTTAATAATTGCGGCCTTTAATTATAAGATCGAAGCGAACTATCAAGAGACAATAGATATGCATTTAAGCGCATGGAAGGATGCCTTTAGAGACAACAAAAAAATAATTGCTATCAGTCATTCGCAGGGTGGGCTTTTTATTAATGATGCCTATACACAATTAATGGCAGAGCAGCCCATTAATAAGCGTAGCCTCTTTGCTATGCTTCAAGTAGCAACGCCCGCTAGCAGTATTGTCGCAAGCGATAAAAATGGAAAACCCATGGGCAGCTATTTAACGAATGCGGAAGATTTTATTTTAAGTGTACCGGGGCGACTTAATGCAAATATTCCATTAACTGAAGCATTAAAAACAGAAATTTTAGCAGTTGATAAAAGAGCTCACGGTTTTAGTGAAGTTTATATCAAATTCTTCACTGTTCTGTTAAAGCAGGACCTAAAAAACGTCGCGCTGTTACTGGGACCCAACTGTTGTCAAATGCTTGATGGAACACCAGATTCTCTTACGACTTTTATCAATCCTGATGGTAGCGAGGGCGGCCTTGTTGGGTCATTTGTCTCAACTGGCCCATATCAGGACGTTGATACATATATAGGTAAAGATGTAATAATATGTGGCTCAGTTGGCCTTGCTGGATCGCAAATTTTCGGGAACGTTAAAATTTTTGGTGATTATTTATATCACACTGGATTACTGAATCTTTCTACTCAAACTTACGGTTCGGGATATATTCTAATTACAAATCGATTTAGTGTTTTAACCCCATCGAGTCTTGTTGCATTTGATGGCGGTAGTATTGAAATCAGTAATGGCGTTACATTGTATGACTACGATATCTATGGCGGGCGAGTTCGTTTATCAAACGTAAACCTATTGTTTAATGGAACCATAACTGGCGATACAACTTTAACTAATACTCAACTTAACTATTGTAATGTCAACAATGGTGTTATTTCAGATGAACCGGGTTGTATTGTTACTCCACTACCACCAATAAGCCCCTGAAAATAAACTAATTAGATTTGTTATTTTAAATTTTTATTTTCTTTTTTTTCCTGATACGTATGTCGAAGGCCTAACATCATGCCATAGTGGTCGGCATTTTCATTTTTTTTATTTGTAACAGACAACGAGTAGCGTGCATCGAAAACAACCGCATAGGTAGGTTGACTGTACAACTCCGTCTGCAGTGCCAAGTCAAACCCATACTCGGTCGTGTCTCTGGCGGATGTATTGATCTCGCTGCCCGGTACAAAATCCGAGTGAACAATTTTAGGTGAGCCCATGGAATAACCTGAAGACAGACTTAACGAGCCCGAAACATATTCACTGAACCAGCGTCTATAACCCATGGTGATATGAACCAAGGCCGTTTGCTCCCCGATGAATTTTCCCAGCTCTTCCCGCATATAGACTTTATTCATCTGAAAAATACCAATTTCAAGACTTCCCTTATTATTGATGTCACCATTAACCACTAGACCAAATCCGGCTAGCGTGGGAGAATGAACCTCTGATTTTTGCGTCCCCGAAAAATTAGTTTTGTATAGATAAGGGCCGAAGTAAGATGTAATATTACCCTCTGCCGCTGAATAGGCTAAACCACTAATGGAGTAATGCAAAATAGCTGTAATGACAAAAAAATTAAACTTTGACACAAAGAAAGCATAAGATTGATGCGAGCTTGTTTTCAATCAAAATCTTTTTTTATTTCATTTAAAATCTTTATACTAAGTTTTTTACTTTTACTTTCTACTCATGCATCTGGCTTTGATAGTTTCGATATAGCCGATGATGACGACGAATTACATAAAAAAACTTTTGAACGAAAATTTATTGACAGCAACATTGAAATTTCAAAATGGTTTGACAACCTAACTGAAGGTATTGATCTGTTCTTGGTTGGAGAACAACTGAACAGTGAGAAAAACCAATCGAGTGTAAAACTTGAAAATACAACATTTTCAAAGGAAGGCACAGCACCAAGCAACCAGACCACCATAATTATTAATCCGCGCTTCCCAAACCTTGAAAAATACTGGAATTTAAAGTTTACCAGTTATAACGAGCAAGATGAGCGCGGTGCCAAAAATAAGCTTATACGTCAATCTCCTCGTGAAACTAATTATGGTGCCACTATCGGCGTATTTAAAAGTGTCGGAAAAATACGAACTTCGTTTCAGCCACGTATAGGATTGCAAGATCCTTTAGTCATTTCTCATTCGTTAGTATTTGAAAGCACACTAGATCTAAATCATTTTCAGATCAATCCTAAGTTAAATTTATTTGCCGATGCTACAAATGGCACTGGCCTATTTCAGGCAATAAACTTTAATTTTGTATTAACAAATACATTTTCATTAACATTAATCAATGACGGCACATATTTTGAGAAAACACATAAGTACACTACCACGAATGGTGTTTCTTTAGGACAGTCCATATCAAATATTAATGCCATGTCATACAGCCTTTTGTTTTTTTCAAATAATCGAGATAATTATCATCTCGATTCCTACGTTTTGTCCACTTCGTGGTATCATTTAATCTATAAAAAAATTCTTGATCTTCAGCTTACCCCACATTTAGAGTTTACTAGCCTTCGCGGTTACAAAGGCCAGGCCGGAATTTCGTTGCAATTGACGCTTAATTTTTGATTTCAACAAAAAGAAAAAAATCATTTTCATTGTACTTGCGTAAGAAAAAATAACGCTCTTTTAGATTTTTCATTTTCCTGCGAACTTCTCTGATCGACACCGATGTTAGGCAATTTAAATTTAGCCGCTTCTGAGTTTCGCATTCTGCAGAAACAAACGCCTCTCGGTTAAAAAAGAGCAGCGTCATGGTGATAAAATTTTTGCTACTCAAACGTATGTTTTCTTCAATGAAATCATTTTTCTCTAGCTGATGAGCCTTGGTATCAGGAACTAATAGCCAGCAAGGCTTCGCACAGCTATTAATTTGCTCAGGCGTAATGCCTTTTGTGGTATCTAAAAATTGTACTGATTGGTGAAATGTCTTTTCATATTCTGTGGCGATACGCTCCAAAATTAGTTTTGTTTCGCTGTTTTCAGGTAATACTCCCCACAAGATAAAATGCGCATCTTGTAATTCATGAAACAATCGATGGGTCACTCCGATTCCGACATTACTGTAGTCAGCGGAAATGAAGGAGGGCTGAATAAGCGGTGCAGAACGCAAACTGATGCCAGAAAAAACCAAATAAATCATGCAAGCGCTGATTATCGTCGTAATTAAAATTATTAAAGCCGAAATCTTTTTCATTTATTTTAAACTTTAATCAGAAATGACTTTAATACCGGCTTTATTCCAGCCAATTCAAAATCAAGACCCGGTTGAATGCTGTTAATTTCTAAGTGCTGCAAACCCAGAGCGCTCTTCACCTTTAGAATGGCTTTTCTTATATCATCGATGTAAAAATTTTCAAAATTAGTTGAAAATAGCAAATGTCCATTTGGATTCAGGCAACTTAAACAGTTTTTTAATAGCGCCTCAAGATTTGACTCAATTTTAAAAACTCCTTTTTCTCCACGCGAAAAAGAAGGCGGATCGCATACAATAATATCATATTTAATATTTTTCTTAAGACTGTATTCTAAAAAATCCAAACTATCGCGCACTAAAAATTTATGCTTTTCTTGATCTAAATTATTTATTTCAAAATTCTTTTTTCCCCAATTCAAAACATTCTTGCTGGTGTCAATCGAAGTCACTTGCAAAGCTCCGCCCAAGGCCGCCGCCACACTGAAGCCACAGGTGTAAGAGAACAAATTTAGTACAACTTTCTCTTTTGAATTATTCAAAATCCAATTTCTTTGTAATCGCTGATCTAAAAAAAGACCGAAAGACTGCCCCGTATCACTTCGCATTTCATAATTAATATTATTTTCTTTCGCTATCCATACGGCCTCTAGCGGCGGTGCATCTGGCTGAGGTTGAATAACAAAATTTGACTTATTCAATGGATCTTTGCCGCGATTATGCATCTTGCGCACCAAGATCGGTTTTTTTATATAAGACGAAAAATAGGAAAATGTTTTCGTATCGGATTCAGCCCAATCTTCATTGTAACTAGACAGCATCAGAACTTTTCCGAACTGATCAATTGTAAATCCCGAGTCTTTATTGTGAACCAATCTAAAACACTGATCCCATTGCGACGTGGCCGAAAATAGTCGTGTTCTTCGGTCTGTTTCAAAAAGCGCTTTTACTAAAATTTGATTTTCTAACAAGTTTAGATCTTCAAAGTATTTCGGCGGCGCTGACTTAATAATAATTCCGTTCGGGAACTCAATTTTATGATTGTGCAAACTTAAAAATGGGAAATTATAGCCGCCGTATTTTTCATCGCCAATAATTGGTATCTCAGCGGCTTTGGCGTGAATTCTGATCTGATGGTTTCTTCCTGTCAGTGGATTAGCCTGCCATAACGAAAATTTTTCAGACTTTTTAAGTACACTGAATTCCGTGCTGGCCTCAAGCTCTTTGGCCTTATGAACAATGCTCTGATCAATGAAAAAACTTTCTTGCTGCGTTTGTGCCGCGGTAATAAATAAATAGGTTTTTTTAACCTCTCTGTTAAAAAAATATTCTGCATATTTTTTTGCTGCCTCTTGTGATTTTGCAAAAATAATAACGCCAGTGGTTGTCTGATCTAGCCTGTGTACAATATGCAGTTTTCGCTTTAATTGCTTTTCATAGATTTCAATTAAACCATCGCTTATATCATCCGTGTGAACGTCCGAACTGCTTGTTGGGCTAGTTTTGGCATCGTTTGTATGGCTGTTAATACCATAGGGCTTATCAATTGCCAGAATCTCATCATCTTCAAATAAAATTGAAAGTAAATAGTCGTTAAGTCTTAAAAAGTTCAATTATTTCGATTTCCTCTGCGTATTTCTGCTTATAAAGTACTATAAAGGCTCGGCGATGCACAAGCAATACCCATTGAAATTATCCGGGCAGCCTGTATATTAATTATAAATTGTAGAATTCAAGACCTCATAGCTCAAATGGATAGAGCACACGTTTCCTAAACGTATGATCCCTGTTCAATTCAGGGTGGGGTCACCATTAAAACTTTAGCTTACGATCGCCACCTAGGGGGGATGTTCTGTGATAAATATTTCGTTGGCTGAGGTTTTTGCCACGACTTGCTTTGCCCTAGCAATTCTTCACACTTTTTCAGTAAAGTATTTTCAGCACCTAGCACATAAATTCACAGATGGTTCTGTTGGCGAAAACTTCTTTCACCTTTTCGGCGAGGTTGAAGTCGTGTTCGGCATTTGGGCCGCTATATTCTTGGCTTTTCTCTTCATGACTGATGGATCAACGGCAGTGATAAAGTTTCTTGAATCCCAAAAATTTACCGAACCGGCCTTTGTATTTGTGATTATGGTCGTCTGCTCTACTCGTCCAATATTAATTTTGGCCTCTAAATTAATTGAAGTCGTTTCGCGAATTTTACCCGTTAAAGCCTCGGTCGCTTTTTATGCAACCTGTTTAATCATAGGCCCTCTCTTAGGTAGCTTTATCACCGAGCCAGCGGCGATGACAGTGACGGCATTGATCTTACTTGAACGTTTTTATAAAAAAGGAATTTCGCAAAAACTTATGTACGCCACAATTGGACTACTTTTTGTCAACATATCTATTGGCGGCACACTTACTCCTTTTGCCGCACCTCCCATACTTATGGTGGCTGCAAAATGGAATTGGGATCTGGGTTTTATGCTAAGTAATTTTGGTTGGAAGGCGGCATTTGCGCTGTTAATTTCGACTAGTATTGTGACATGGAGATTTAAAGCTGAAATTGCACAGGTATCTCTCGATCTAACTCCCAAATCAAATCTTCGAATTCCGATTTGGGTTATTGCCACGCACCTTATCTTTTTAATTGCGATTGTATTTTCTGCACATCATTTGATTTTATTTACAGGAATCTTTTTGTTTTTCTTAGGTCTAGCAACAGTCACAAAAGAATATCAAGATGACCTGAAACTTCGCGATGGTTTACTTGTGGCCTTTTTTTTGGGAGGCCTTGTGATATTGGGCGGTCCGCAAAAATGGTGGCTAGAACCACTCTTAACAAAACTTGATGCACTCCCTCTGTTTTTGGGAGGAATCTCATTAACTGCAATTACCGACAATGCCGCCCTAACTTACTTAGGCGCACAAGTCCCTTCGCTCAGTGAGGCTTCACGCTACGCTTTGGTTGCTGGTGCGGTAACAGGTGGTGGGTTGACGGTCATCGCTAATGCTCCCAACCCCGCGGGATATGGAATACTCAATTCTTCATTTGGTACTGAAGGCATAAACCCTCTGTTGCTCTTTAGAGGCGCATTACTGCCGACACTAATCGCAGCTCTTTGTTTTTGGTTTTTATGATGAACCTACTTAAAATCCAAAAGATAGTTTAAATCCTGTGCGTGAAGCTCCGAAGCTTTGCGAATGTTCAAGTCCTAGCTTTAATAATAGTAAGTTCACATCCACACCGGCCAAAATCTGTGTGCTGCTTGCCGTCTTACTTGCAGATTGTGCAGTGGAAAAACCGGGAGCAAAAATCGGGTTAGAGCCCGTTACGCTTAACTCATTTGAACCGTTTAATAAGCCGATGCCAACATAGGGCTCGATCATTGGTATCATTGGCGATAACAACAACTGAATACCTGAAACATTTGTTTTATTATTAACATCGACATTAATCGCAGAAACCACCTGAGCAAATCCAAAGCTAGCATTAGAGCTAAAGCCACGCAGCGCTAAGTTAATGGGAAGAACAGGAATTACTTCATTAATATTATATTTTAAAGCGAATGAATTTGCGCTAAGGCTGGCGCCAGCGGCTGTTAGCTTGGGTATAATGACGACTTCAAAAGCAAGGCCCATCGGAATACCAATTGCCCCCATAAGTCCTGCATTGTAAAGACTTGGTAATTCTGATCCCGGATTTCTTTTTGCTATAGCGTCAATATTTGGTGTCGCTGTTTGTGCAGCAATAATCCCGAATTGAAAGCCAAAAATGGTCCCCATTTTTGAAGCTCCCATTATAGAACCGTGCGTAAAGTTTGCTGACATCTCTTTTGTTATACTTTCAAAATCTGCATCGGTAATGTTGGTCAATTCCGGAGCCGCATGAACATGAACTGCAAATAAAACTAAAACCACTGATAGAATCGATTTCATAAAATCTCCCATTGTTAAGACTAACAATAAACCTAATCATAGAATCATACCACATCAAAAATGGCACCGAATATTGTAAGACCTGGACCGAAGGCAAGACTTACAATTTTGGTTTCCGAAGTCGGATTACTTTCAACAATTTCCTTCCAGATGTGAGGCAGTGTTGCTGACGACATATTTCCTCTTTCAAAAAGAATTTTTTTACTCAGGAGACACTGCTGATCGTTCAATTCTAATTCTTTTTGAACGGACTCAATTATTTTTGGTCCACCAGGGTGAATTGCAAAAATTGAGTTTTTTAAGATTTCAGCTAAATCGTATCCCGCGCACAAAGATACAATAAATTCCCTTAAATGCTGTCTGATTTTATCAGGCACATCGCGTGAAAGCGTCATTTGCATTCCCCAAGGTGATGGCATCCAGCTCATATCGGCTTGCGAGTCCGGAACAACAAACTCTTTAATGCACAAAATTCGAAGGTCACCCCTGCGCGAGCTGTCCCCATCTGCAATTGAATATTTAATATGTCCATCCGCAAATAAACTCTGCACAATAGTTTGTTCTGGCGTGTGATCAAGAGGATTCAAATGCAGACCACACATTTCAGTGTGAACAATGTCAACGCTAAAATCTTTTTTAGCCAAAGCTTCGGCTATTCTTATTGCTGGCAGCGCGGCATAACACCCCATATGATAGGCATGAGTAATGGCCGTCTGCCGCCAATTTTTATTTGAAACAAGCAACTGAGCAGCGCTTGGAGAAACATAGCCTGTACATGTTACGTGAATTAAATGCTGAGGTGGATTTTGATTTGTATTATAAAACTGCTGCATTATTTCTTGGGCACGTTCTGAAAAAAATTTATTTCTCTCAGAAATATCGATGCCCTGGCGTGTTTCGTTTGTAATTTTATAAACGCGTTTACTTTCCCAAGAATTCATATCCGTAATATCCGGGCATTCAAAAGATCGTTTTGCAATCTGTGTGGGTTTAATCAAATATCGCTTAAAAAGGATTTTCAGACGCTCAGCCTCTGAACTGTTTTTTTCGGCCTTAATGTGACACTCCGTAAGCCAGTCATTTAACTCGTCTTGAGTTTTTTCGTAGGGCGGCTGTATCATCTGAATGTTGGTCAGAATGGGCTTTTGATGCATTTTAATACTATTAACATAATTTTAACTGGAATACTAATTTCTGCGTAGTACGTACAAATATGACACATGCAGCAGTGGTTTATTATTCTTGAACAGAGATTTATCTGACATATAACTAGAATATGGAAAACATCAAACAAACTCATCATTATGGTTCGCAGTTTAATTTGATTAATAATATTTATTTAGAAAATCAGCTCACCCGCCTGTGTTTGCCCGAAACAAAACAACCAGAAGTAAACCGCTTAGTAAAAAAATTATATCTTGGCCTGATCGAAGCAGTAGTTAACCGCTGCTTCCCACGAGAAATACAGCTCTACAAAACCCGCATGAGCGAGGCACACCCGAAGGCTTTATTGACGGCACAAAGTTTCAATCAAACCACCAAGGCCGTCACCGTAAATTTAGCCCGTGCCGGAACTTACCCAAGCCATCTTTGTTACGAATTTTTACATGATGTATTACCTGCCGACAATATCAGACAAGATCATATTTTCGCAGCCCGAGCTACTGATGAATCACAAAAAGTTACCGGCACTTTTTTGGGCTGCTATAAAATCGGCGGTAGCGTTAAAAACAGCTTCGTGATTTTTCCGGATCCGATGGGAGCCACCGGCGGCACATTAACTTCTGCAATTGACCACTATGAAAAAAACATCGAAGGTCCGGCGCAAAGTTACATTGCGATACATTTAATAGTAACGCCCGAATATTTAAAAAAAGTTCTAAATCATTCAAAAAAAATACAGGTTTTTGCCCTGAGGGTCGATCGCGGATTATCGCCAGAAGAAATATTAAAATCTCCTCTGGGGCTTAACTGGGATCAAGAAAAAGGGCTTAATGAAAAGCAATATATAGTTCCGGGAGCCGGTGGGCTCGGTGAGCTTTTAAATAATTCGTATGTTTAAAATTTATTTCGCCTTAAAATAATTCGAGGTGCAGCCACCTTGGTTAACGCTCTCAAACATCACTCCGCTTGTATCGTTCAAATTATAAGGATAGACCATATCGCTTCTACCATCAGAACCCTGGTTGTTTAAACTCAAGGTTTGTAAAACCTTTTTTTCTTTAGAAACAAGCTCAAAAACGCCCGGAGATCTTATTTGAAAAGAAACATTTTTAAAAACAGCAAATTCTTTTTTTTCACCCTTGGCGGCCTGCATGTTAAGATAAGTTAACGTCAGTTGCGACATACTATAGGTGGAGCGTATGGATTCAGAGAAACAATTAATTACGTCTGCTTGAACTGAAAACGATAAAAATGTTACAAGTGTTGCGAGAATAGTTTTTTTCATATCAACTCCATATTGTTACAAACGCTATTATCAAATACTGTGCCACCTTCAAATCCTATTAGATGAACATAGGCCCTTTAAACAGAACTCCAAAAACAGCAAAAATTGGCTAGTGACAATACTATCAACAGTTGAAACTGTCTCAAATCAAACCAGTTCGGTACAGACCTCGGAACAAGCTTTGCTCATACAGTGTTTAAATATAATAAGGAGTTTCCTCATGAAAAAATTAAGTATCAATATATTATTAGCTACCAGCCTTTTGGTTTCTGCTGTTTCGGCTTTTGCGGATATGGACTCTGCAACCAAGGATGCGGCTCAGTTGAGCCAAGAAATTGAGTCAGCAACCAAAAGTCTTGAAGCATATAGACGCGGCAAAGGCAGTCGCCCCGAGCATTTTGAAAAATATCGTCTTCTTTTAATTGAGCTTTATGAGCAAAAACTATCAAGCCATATAGATGCACAAAAAGAAGTGGCAAAATTAGGTGGTTATGATTTAAAAGCAGAGGCCGCAGCAAGAAAACAGATCGAAATAGATGTAAGACTTAATACGCTAGAAGGTGTTAAAGACGAATTAGAGCGCCAGAAGCAATTAGCTCAAACTTATAGTGATGATTCTTTGCGCCGAAGTATTATCAACAACAATATAGTTCTATTAAACTGGACACTCCTCAACATGACAAAATAGTTACTTCGTATTTAAAAACATGAGTATTTTCTATAATTTATATAAAAAGCCCCAGCAAAGCTGCCTTTTCTGTTTGCAAGGCAGCAAACTCTGGGGTAATTTTATCCTCCTATGAGAACAATCTCAATTCAGCGAGAAAACGGCAGTTCGGTGGCAATTTTAGCAGTTCCGGTTGATGAAGTCGGAGCCCATGAGCGCGCTGATTTTTTTACAAAAAGAAGCATCAAAAAAGACTCTAAATTGACCGCCTTATATATGGCTCTTAGTATGTGTGATTTAACCACTCTTGAAGGTTCAGACACTCCCGGGCGCATTCAGCAAATGTGTGCGAAAGCCCGTTATCCGGTACCACCAGATCTGATTGCACCCTATCTTTTGAAAAAAAATCTTCGTCCAATACCCTCAGTTGCCGCAGTTTGTGTTTATCCTTCGATGGTTCCCGTTGCAGTTAAAGCTTTAGCTGGTTCGGGAATTGGAATTGCCTCTGTTGCTACAGCCTTTCCTTCGGGCCAGGCACCTTTAGAAGTTAAAATTGAAGATACGCGCTTTGCAGTTGAAAAAGGGGCCACCGAAATCGATATGGTCATTAATCGTGGTGCCTTTCTTTCTGGTCGCTATCAGGAAGTTTTTGATGAAATTGTTGAGATCAAAAGGGCCTGTAGCTCCGCGGGTAACGAGGCCCACTTAAAAGTAATTCTAGAAACTGGAGAACTCGGCTCGTTTGACCGCGTAAGATTAGCCTCTGATATCGCCATTGAAGCCGGAGCCGATTTTATTAAAACCTCAACTGGAAAAATTACGCCGGCAGCAACTTTGCCAGTAACTTTGATTATGTTACAAGCCATTGCCGATCATTATAAACGCACTGGTAAAAAAGTCGGAATGAAACCCGCGGGTGGAATACGTACATCCAA
This sequence comes from Bdellovibrionota bacterium, assembly GCA_038042235.1. GTDB lineage: Bacteria > Bdellovibrionota > Bdellovibrionia > Bdellovibrionales > Bdellovibrionaceae > Pseudobdellovibrio. Next base: position 14,717 of record JBBTEQ010000096.1, read on the forward strand.
GCAGGCTATTCATTATCTTTGTATGGTTAAAGAAACTTTAGGCGCAGACTGGCTGACGCCAGGTTTATTCCGCTTCGGCGCCAGCGCGCTGGTTAATGATTTACTTAAACAAATTTATAAAGAACTTACAGGCCAATATTATTACGACAAAGTTTTTTCACTCGATTAAGGATAATATGCATACAACACAACAAAATAAAATAAAAGCTACAGAGACCAACACAGCAATGGGTCCTAATGAAACTTTTGAATATGCGCCCTCAATTGAATCTACCGATATTGTTAAAATAGCTCCAAAAAATAAATTATTTATTAACGGGAAATTCATTGAACCCACTTCTGGCAAATATTTTCCTACTATCAATCCCGCAACCGAAGAAAAAATTTCTGAAATTGCCGATGCTAATGCTGCAGACGTCGATAAGGCCGTAAAAGCCGCACGCAAAGCCTATACAAATGTTTGGTCGAAGCTTTCGGGAAAAGAGCGCGGTCGTTATTTATTCAGAATCGCCCGCATCATTCAAGAGCGCGCTCGTGAATTCGCGGTTTTAGAAACTCTTGATAATGGTAAACCTATTCGCGAATCACGTGATATTGATATTCCCCTCGTTGCCGCCCATTTTTTTTATTATGCCGGTTGGGCCGATAAATTACATTACGCTGTTCCCGGTAGCGGCTTAAAACAACCAAAGCCTTTGGGTGTTGTAGCTCAGATTATACCTTGGAATTTTCCGTTACTTATGGCCGCTTGGAAAATTGCACCGGCACTGGCTTGTGGAAATACGGTGGTTTTAAAGCCAGCTGAATCCACGTCGTTATCTTGTTTATTACTGGCAGAAGTTCTTCAAGAGGCCGGTCTTCCCGATGGAGTTGTGAATATCGTAACTGGCGCCGGCGAAACCGGAGCCGCCTTGGTTTCTCATCCCGATATAAATAAAATTGCTTTTACAGGCTCTACAGATGTGGGCCGTTTAATTCTTAAATCGGTGGCTAACACTGATAAAAAACTAACTCTTGAGTTGGGCGGAAAGTCTGCACACATCATTTACGAAGATGCAGCAATTGATCAAGCCGTTGAGGGCGTTATTAATGGAATTTACTTTAATCAAGGTCATGTCTGCTGCGCGGGTTCTAGACTACTGCTAGAAGAATCCATCGCCGATACTTTTGTTGATAAGTTAAAGCTTCGAATGGAAAAACTGCGCGTCGGAAACCCGCTTGATAAAAATACCGACATCGGAGCTATTAATTCTGCAGAGGAACATCAAAAAATTAAAAGATTAATTGATACCGGAAAAACTGAAGGCGGAGAATATTATGAACCCAGCAGCCTTACACTTCCAGCCAAAGGCTATTTTCATAAGCCTTGTTTTTTCAATAAAGTATCTTCAGCCTTTACATTAAGTAGAGTCGAAGTCTTCGGACCCGTGTTAGCTATTTCAACTTTCAGAACCACTCAAGAAGCCATTATGAAAGCCAACGATACGCCTTACGGATTAGCAGCAGGAGTCTGGTCTGAAAAAGGTTCTAAAATTCACAAAACCGCACAAGGGCTTAAGGCAGGTGTTATCTGGGCCAACACATTTAATAAATTTGATCCCACCTCTCCCTTTGGTGGCTATTTTGAGAGCGGCTTCGGCCGCGAGGGCGGACGTCACGGACTTCTTCCTTACCTGGAGGTATAATTATGACAGGACTTAACACTAAAAATACTAAGGTTGCAAAAACCATCAAACTTTTTATTGGTGGAGAATTTCCAAGAACCGAATCAGGGCGTAGCACTCCGGTTTATATTTATAAAACAAAAAATATATACGCACATGTCTGTTTGGCCTCGCGCAAAGATTTGCGTAATGCCGTTACCGCTGCGCAAGCGGCCCAGCCGGGATGGCAAAGCAAGTCGGCCTACAACCGCAGCCAGATTTTATACCGTATGGCTGAAATGACTGAAGCCAAACGAGAAGAGTTTGTAGAGATTCTAGTAACTACGTTGGGCTTAACAAGAGCCAATGCCGAAAAATCTGTGGATAGCGCGATAGACGCCTTTGTATACTACGCAGGCTTTGCCGATAAATATCAACAGGTTTTAGGTTCAGTGAACCCTGTCAGTGGTCCTCATCATAATTTCACTGGAGCAGAAGCTGTGGGCCTAGTTGGTCTTATCTGCAACCAAAAATTCAATCTGGCAGAGGTCGCTTCGCAAATAGCGGCGATTATTTCTTCCGGCAACTCACTTGTAGCCTTGCTTGCAACAGAGGGTGGCGCCTTGCTTGCACCATTAGCCGAAGTTTTTGCAACCTCAGACTTGCCTAAAGGGGTTATCAACTTACTAAGTGGCAACACCGAAGAACTCTACAAGCAATTCGGCACCCATATGGAAATACATTCTTTAAGCTGCCAATCAAAAGACAAAGCTATGCTAGCAGAACTTCGCTCGATGGCCGCTGCAAATATGAAACGAATTGTGTCACCGACAAAAGACTTGCTTTCATTAGAACACCTCATGAGTTATGTAGAGTACAAAACGGTTTGGCACCCGATCGGGCATTGATTTCTAATTAAATGTACCAAATTGAAACAGTTTTTTAGTTAAACTGGACTACTTTATATCAAGTAATAGTTATGAATGCTAAAAATTATACCGATACCTGTTTTATATGTGGAAATTTTACATTATTTTTATAATATCGTTTAGCCTGCAAAGCGCACAGGCATTTTTATTGGATATCAACTCCGGTATTCTACAGGGCAGCTTTAATCGTGCAAGTGAACAAAGCAACTCTAAATCTGTAAACTCCTTGGGATTATATGCTAATCTTGCAAACTCAGACAGCAACCTTGGCGTTAATATCGGATGGTTTATTTTATTAGTTTCCAACAAAGAAAACTATCCGCCGACAGTTAGCCAAACACTAAGCTCTAACGACATGGGCCCAGCCTTGCGCTGGCAAATTGATCGTGGAAAAAAATATTCTCTGACGCTAGCCTACGGAATAATTTGCAAAGGAAATTTTAATGACGGCGTAACCGAGGAAAGCCTTAGCGGCGAAAGTTATCTTTTGAAATTCGCGATTGAACCCGAAATTGCAGATAGATATTTTGTAGGCGTAGGTCTTAATTACTATGTAGCCAGCTATAAAACCCGCATCGTGACTTCAATTCAAAGCGACGCGGGTTATAAAAACACTGTGATCTTCCCAAGTTTGTCTTTTTCTTACAGATACTGACAATTGACTCAATATTGTGTACTCTGCAAATATGCAAAGAATTATTTTTTTTGATGGAGTTTGTGCGCTCTGCAATCGATTTATCAATTTTGTATTTGAGCATGATAAAAAAAGATATTTTAACTACGCCGCCTTACAATCAAAAAGTGCTGCCAAAATACTTAACCCACAAGAGCTGACTCTTGATACGATTGTGTATTCTGAAAATGGAAAAATATATTATAAGTCGGTCGCCGTATTAAAAATTATGTTTCATTTAGGTGGCCTATTTAAAATCATTTCAAT
>JBBTEQ010000097.1:0-24244 GCA_038042235.1 Bdellovibrionota bacterium
GTTCACATCATCGTTCGGGTGAATTTCTTTATTGGGAAGTGCTAAGTTCTGCATTGTCATTGCACGGTTGGCAATAACCTCGTTGGCATTCATATTGGTTTGAGTTCCAGAACCTGTTTGCCAGACGACTAGCGGAAAATGCTGATCCAGCATTCCATTAATAACCTCATCGGCTGCTTTAATAATAAATTCAGATTTTTTTTTATCTAGAAGGCCTAACTCTGTATTGGTTTTGGCCGCGCACTTTTTTAAAATTCCCAAAGCTTTGATCATTTCACGAGGAAATTTATCTCCACCAATTTTAAAATTTTCAGTAGATCTTTGAGTTTGCGCTCCCCAGAGTGCCATTGCTGGAACTTTAACTTCACCCATGGTGTCTTTTTCAATTCTAAATTGTGACTCTTGGCTATTAGGCGGAACTAGAGACATTATTTACTCCAACATAAAATTCTATCTTAGATTCTTAATACTTTTTTCACCACGAACAACTTGGCCAACGCTGGCCTGATCTGTCGGATAAATCATAAGTTCACTTATATTAACATGAGGCGGCTGGCTCAAACACCACAAAATGCAGTTCGCAATATCCATAGCTGTTAGCGGCATCATATCCGAGTAAACAGCGTCAGCTTTTTGCTGATTTCCTAGGCGAACCAGCGAGAACTCAGTATTGACCATACCAGGTTCAATATTGGTCACACGCACACCCGTTCCCTTAAGGTCCATACGAAGCCCATCACTAATGGCCCGAACCGCAAATTTGGTAGCACAATAAACGGTACCGCCCTCGTAAACCAAGTGCCCGGCCACTGAACCTAAGTTGAGAATATGCCCTCTGTTACGAATCAAATTAGGTAGCAGCTCACGCGTTATATTCAATAATGCCTTAACATTGGTGTCGATCATTTCATCAGAGTCAGCTCCCTTTGAATTTTGAAAAAGCTCGACCCCTTTCGCCACTCCCGCACAGTTAACAAGCACATTAATTTGTATTTTTTTCTTCTCTAAATCTTGAGCAAGCCTTGCAACATCATTTTTATTTTGAACATCTAGTTTATATATTAAGACGTTTTTTGCACCCAGCTGAATACATTGCTTTTGAAGTTTATTTAAACGCTCTAAACGTCTTGCCGTCAAAATTAGACTCTCTTTTTTTTTGGATAATTCAAGAGCGGTTGCCGCCCCTATTCCCGATGAGGCTCCAGTAATAAATACATAAGCTTCTCCCTGTTGTTTTTGAGCCTTGCTTTGCGATTTACTTTGGGTTTTTTTCATACTATATCCTAACAAAATCTTAATTGTTAAGTTAAGGAGAAAATCACTTGAGCTCAAATAATAATTTATATAAAGCCCAAAAAACTTCTAAATGCTGGCTTATGAAAACCGAACCCGATGTATTTTCAATTGACGATCTTAAAAAAAATAAAACCACGCTATGGGAAGGCGTGCGCAATTATCAGGCTCGTAACTATATGAAAGAAATGCAGGTCGGAGACAGTGTGATATTTTATCACTCAAGTTCAAAACCCTCAGGCGTAGCTGGGCTTGCCACAGTCAATAAAACAGCTGTGCCCGACCCCACACAATTTAATAAAAAATCAGAATATTTTGACCCCAAAGCGACTCAAGAAAAACCAATATGGTTTTGCACCGAAGTCAAATTCGTAACAAAATTTAATAACTTTATCTCACTTGAAGATATCAAAAACGATAAAAATTTGTCAGAGATGGTCGTGATTCAAAAAGGCTCAAGACTTTCGATTCAACCAGTATCACCTAAAGACTTTGAGTATATTCAGCAACTCAGTGTTAAAACCACTAAATGACAAAAACCTCTCCCCAGCTTTTTTTAGCTCCAATGGAGGGCGTAACCGACTGGGCGATGCGCGATTTGCTGACCTCAATCGGCGGCATTGATCAATGCACCACTGAATTTTTAAGAGTCACCGACAATTTGCACTCGGATACGATCTTTTATAAAAATTGTCCGGAACTTTTAACTAATTCTAAAACTCGCAGCGGAGTTCCAGTTTTTGTACAACTTCTGGGAGGCAAAGTGGGCCCCTTGGTGGCCAATGCTGTTCGAGCGCAAGAGCTAGGCGCTTTGGGGGTAGATCTTAATTTTGGCTGCCCAGCTAAAACTGTTAACCGCCACGATGGTGGAGCTAGTTTGTTACAATATACAGATCGGCTTTATAATATTGTAAAAGCTGTGCGCGACGCTGTACCAAAATCAACGCCCGTCACTGCAAAAATTCGCCTAGGCTTTGATAAGCCTACCGCCTGCATTGCCAATGCTCAGGCCATTGAGGCGGCTGGCGCTGACTGGTTAACCGTACACTGCCGCACCAAAACCGATGGCTACAAACCGCCCGCTTACTGGGAGTGGATTGTAAAAATCAAAGAAGCTACCAAAATTAAAATTGTCACTAACGGAGAAATCTGGACTCTGGAAGATTTTGAAAAATGTGACTCCATAGCTAATACAGGCCACTATATGATTGGCCGTGGTGCCTTAAGAGATCCCTTTCTTTTTCAAAAAGTAAAAGCTTCGGCTGACGCTTCGCACGCTAAAACTATTACGGATGGCATTCAAAAATCGACTGACCAAAAATCGGCTTATCAAGAAATTAAGCCTCTGCTTCCGCAATTTTTTGAGGCCAGCACGGCATACGTAAGTGCCTCTTTCGCAGTTGCTCGAACTAAAAATTGGCTTAAGCAATTATCTTTTGGCTCTCCTGAATTCACAGAGCATTTTGAGCAGTTAAAAGTAATTACCAAACCTGCTGAATTCAAAGAACAACTTGCTAATATATTGTCGCTAAATTAAAATTAATTAGGTTTTAAAAATTAATAGTACTTAATATATTGAGGTTGAAAATGAAACAAACTGCAAAAATAAAGTTGATTAAAAAAATTCCATGTCCGTTTTGTGATCGCGCCATCAATTTTTTTAACAATAAGGGATATCAGGTCGAAATCATCGATTTAACAAATAATTTAGATGAATTACTCGCTTGGAAACAAAAAACCGGTTGGCAAACCGTTCCCATGATATTTATCAACGACACTATGATTGGTGGCTACAACGATCTAAAAGCCCTCGATGAAGAAGGCAAATTAGATGCCATGGTGATGGGCTCGTAAGTTTTTATTGTTTTTTTTACTGTCTTTCTTTTGCTGGTTTCATTTAATACTAACCTCTCTGGCCTTTCTCCCGATGTTGACTGTCGGCATATAGCAGCATCCGAAATTCGGATGTCCTAGGTAGCTGGCACTTCAAAAAGGTACCTGACACCTCAGTTCAATATTTGCATAGCTACAAATTTATGACTAAGCCTCGGCATTTTTATACTCACCCCAAAGTTGTTCGCGACAGTCTGTTGCGCGCCACAGAGGCCTCTGATCAAATTCAAGAACTTGAAAAAAAATTGGTACTCTTATTATATGAAATAGATCAAAAAAGATTTTATGTACGTTTTGGTTATAAATCCTTAAAAGGATTTTGTATTCAAGGGCTAAAGTTTTCTGAAACACAAAGTCAGCGTATTGTTACAAATGTTCGACGTTATATAAGCAAAACTGAAAATATACATAATGAAATTGATATTATGAAGAATAATGATATTGATATTATAAAAAATAATGAAATTGGTCTAACGAAACACAGTGAAATTGACACCCCGAACCAACACCCAACATCGGGACAGAAGGTCTTTTGAAAAAATATTTAAATAAATTTATTACTGCTTCGGCGGCTCTACAGCTGGTTCCACTGCTTGTTCTGCAGTTGCCTTAATAGCTGGCTCAGTAATATCTACTTTAGGACGTGTATCAAAAGCCTGCTTAATCCAAAGTCCCATACCCGCTCCCGTTAAAGCTACTGCAGCTAAAAAATACATTACAAATTTTTTACCGTTCATAAAACCTCACCATTCATAAATCCTCACTGTCTTAACTCTGTTTTTAAATTCATTCGTTGTTCTTGTGAAAAAAACTCTAACACTGAAATCCTTAAGTCCACCAATGAATTTGCACGACTGGTTTTAGCCATCAACGCATGACCGAACTCCAGCCAAACGTGCGTTGTGCGAATATAAAATTGAATTTTACGCAAAGTTAGAGATTCTGTGGCAAAAGCATCTTGCATAAAGCTCTCCTCGCAGTAATCAATAAACTTCAACAAACACTTTCCATACTCAGCTCCCTCTTCCTCAGGGGTTTGTGGAGCTTTTTTATTTTCATAACCAATCGGAGCCTCAAATCCAAGTTGCTCCCCGAGTTGCCACATCATCCAGGGCCTTGCAGCTAGCGCACGCCCAGCCATGGCTTTGTCGGCCTTAGTTTCATTTAACATCTGCAGAACATCTTGATAGGTCTGAATATCACCATTACCGATAATCGGAATCTTCACCTGCTTTTTCAGTTCAGTGATTTGTAGCCAATTAGCTGAGCCCTTACGTTTTTGTTCAGCCGTGCGCGGATGCAAAGTAATCCAATCAGCGCCCGCATCAACTAATTTCTGTACAAATTTAATCAATTCAGGAATTGATTTTTCACTTCCGACCGCTCTTAACTTAACTGACACCGGAACGCTGGAATATTTTTTTGTTATTTCCACAACACTTGCGGCGTAATCGGAGTCTCCCATCAACGAAACTCCATAATTATGCTTTAAAGCTTTTTGCACAGGACAGCCCATATTGATATCAATTCCAGAGGCTCCCCACTCGTTTACCAAGCGAATCACTGATTTTTCTATCGGTATGGCCTCGTTTCCTAAAATCTGTGGCACTAAATTATTTTCTTCTGGTCTTCTTAGAGTTTCCGGAGTGGTTTTTAAGTTTTCGCCGGGTACACGCCTTGAATTAAGCATTTCTGTTGGCCAGTGAGTTGTAGCATTAAGTGGCATATAGTCGCTGATGAGGCGCCTTAAAGCCACATGAGTCAGCCCCACCATCGGTGCCAGACAAAGAGGAAAATTTAATTCATTCACATTGCGCATAAAAAGCCCATAAAAAGCTTTTACTCTTTATTTTTTATAAATAAAAGTATTGAATCAAATAATATGAAATATTATAGAGAATCAGATATGAAATATTATAAGTGTAACTATGTCGATACATAAAAAAACCATAGGTATCTTAGGTGGTGGCCAATTAGCGCGTATGTTGGTCTTAAAAGCCCACCAAATGGGGTTGAGCACTGTTGTATTGGCCGAAAAACTCTCAGATCCGGCTGTGCAAATCGCTAATAGTTGGATTAAGAGCAGCATCAGCTCAAATCAATCAATTAAAGATATTCGTAAGCTCATGCTCATCTGCGATGTTATTACATTTGAAAGTGAATTTATTTCAGCCGAACTTCTTAAAAAAGCTCTTAAAGGTCGTAAGTCGACTAAAATCTTACCAAGTCTTGAATGTCTTGGGCGCATACAGGACCGTCTTAAACAAAAAGAATGGCTTTGGGACTATGAGCTACCAACACTTGATCATGTTAAAATAAATTCACGCGAAGACATTGACTTGGCCTTTAAAGCCTTCGATCAAAAAGTGGTTTTTAAAAAAAGAACCGGCGGTTATGATGGTTACGGCACTTTTGTAATTAAAAGTTTAACTGAATTAAGTGCCTTCAAAAAATCGATTAAAAATGAAGAATTCAATTATATTATCGAGCCCTTCATTCAATTCAAATCCGAAAAATCTTTAATATTTGCCAGAAACACCTTAGGCCAAACTGTTTCTTTTCCAATGATACAATCGGTACAAAAAAACAACCAGTGCGACTATGTGTTTGGGCCGGTTACTCATGCTGCTGAAAAAAATCTAAAAAATAAAATTATAAAATTCTTAAATCAAATTAATTATGTGGGCACCATTGCATTTGAGTTATTTGATTTGGGAAACAAACTGGTTATCAATGAAATTGCACCGCGTGTGCACAATACCGGCCACTTTTCACAGGATGCACTGAGTATAGATCAGTTTGAACTGCATTTGCGCTGTGTGCTGGGAATGAATTTACCTGAAATCGAAATGAAACAACCGGCATTTGTAATGGTTAATTTACTTGGACTCTCGACGAGAATTCCGACGATTAAAAAATTTCCGACTGGGGCTTTTCACTGGTACAATAAAACCGAAAACCGACCACGCCGGAAAATGGGCCATGTCAACTACATCGGCCGCAGTAAACAAAAAATTTTAAAAAAGGCTTTGCTTGAAAGAAAAGGAATTTTGCTGTGAAAAATACACCCCAAGTTGCTATTATTATGGGAAGCCTTACGGATTATAAAATCATGAAAAAAGCTGAAGAAGCTTTAAAAGAATTTGGTATTAAATATGTCACTGAAATAATCTCAGCACATCGAACCCCTGAACACATGTTTGAATTTGCCAAATCAGCGCATCTTAAAGGAATTAAAGTGGTCATTGCTGGAGCCGGTGGCGCGGCTCACTTACCGGGTATGGTGGCAAGCCTGACTCCACTTCCGGTTATTGGTGTTCCGGTTACTGTTAACACGTTGAATGGCTTAGATGCCTTGCTTTCAATTGTTCAGATGCCCAAGGGTGTGCCTGTGGCCACCGTAGCCATTGATAGCGCTTATAATGCAGGTTTATTAGCAGCACGAATTTTATCTGCGGATTCAAAAAAGATATTAAGTAAGACTCTAGACTTTCAGAAAAAGCAAAAAAATAAAATTAAGTTGATGAATAAGCAGTTGAAGTAGTTAGCTGCTAATTACTTGCTGTTCACTTCAGCTACAGCATTTAGAGTTGCAAATCTTGCTACCTCAAAAATCGCCAGACTTGATAAGATATCGCTAATCAATTGATTTCTATAGAACGGAATGGCCATTACGTAACAATCCATTAAGCCAGCAAATGTCATTGGATACAAAGTTCCCTGCAGCCAAACCGCAAAATTAGTAATGGCGTAAAATAAAAAACTTCCTAAAAAAGAAAATCCCAATATTTTAACACGATTGGTGTTTCCGGCCAGGAAAAAACCCAGGCCAACAATAATTAAATAAGACAAATAAACACTTGGCATTTGGTCATGAAAACCGATGACCAAATCACTGACTAAAAGAGCTGATAGCATCAATGTAAATGAAATCTTTTTATCTTTAAAGTACGAACCCGCAAATAACAGGGCGCCGCCCACTAAAGTAAAATTCCACAGATGAGAAACCCATCTTGATAACAAGATTAAGACAAACAAAGTGATAAAAACTAAAATCGTATGTTTATTTTTCATATTAGTAGCCTACTTCGGATTTCGACCTGCGACAAGATCTTTAACCACATTGGGATCGGCTAGCGTACTGATATCGCCTAGGTTTTCAATATGATTTTCCGCAATTTTCCTGAGAATTCGCCGCATAATTTTACCTGATCTGGTTTTTGGTAAACTCGGCGCCCACTGAATAACATCCGGGGTGGCGATGGGACCTATTATTTTTCTGACATGATTTTTAAGATCTTTTTTTAGTTCTTCGCTTGGGGCCACACCTGTTTTTAGAGTTATAAACGCATAAATACCCTGGCCTTTGATTTCATGGGGATAACCCACAACGGCGGCTTCTGAAACATGATGATCATCAACAAAGGCCGATTCGACTTCTGCCGTACCTATGCGATGTCCTGAAACATTGATCACATCATCGATACGTCCAGTAATCCAATAATATGAATCCTCGTCTCTTCTGCAGCCATCACCGGTAAAAAAATATCCCGGATAAATTGAAAAATATGTTTCTTCAAATCTTTTATGATCGCGATAAACCGTGCGCATCTGCCCCGGCCAAGAGCTTTTAAAAACTAATGTCCCTTCGCAAGCACCGGATAACACCTCACCCTTTTCAGTCAGTATTTCAGGCTCAATTCCCGGTAAGGGCCATGTTGCAGAGCCGGGCTTTAATACTTTTGGAACAGTGCTGCTTAAGGTGCCAGGTACCTTACCAGCTACCCTTGGAGAAAGTAACACTCCACCGGTTTCTGTTTGCCACCAGGTATCGACAATCGGACATCTTTCATCGCCAACAATTTGATGATACCAGTGCCAAGCCTCGGGATTAATGGGCTCACCCACCGACCCCAGCAGTCTTAAAGTTTTACGAGAAGATTTTTTTACCCATTCATCCCCTTCACGCATCAAAGCGCGAATGGCGGTTGGCGCTGTATAAAAAATATTAACCAGATGCTTATCAATGACCTCCCAAAATCTTGAGACTGTGGGATAATTGGGAACTCCCTCAAAAATTAAAGAAGTTGCCGCGCTTGCCAGCGGGCCATACACAATATAACTGTGCCCTGTAACCCAGCCCACGTCGGCGGTACACCAGTAAATTTCTCCAGGCTGATAGCCAAAAACTTCTTTAAAAGTATATTGAGCATAAACTAAATAGCCACCAGTGGTGTGCAGCACACCTTTAGGTTTTCCGGTTGAGCCCGAAGTGTACAAAATAAATAATGGATCTTCAGCCTTCATGACTTCGGGCTCACAAACGTCAGAAACCTGTTTAAGTTCCTCGTGATACCAAACATCAGTTGCGGAATTCCAAGCAACGTCGGCGCCGGTTCTTTTAATAACAAGCATTTTTCTAACTGAGTTGATATTTTTTTTAGCTAGCAACTGAATAGCGGCATCGACATTTTTTTTAAGTTCAATTTTTTTACCCGCTCTTAAACCCTCGTCCGCGGTGATCATAAAATCGCTATCACAATCTTCAAGACGATTAGCTATTGAGTCAGGAGAGAATCCACCAAATATAACCGAGTGAATAGCCCCAATGCGCGAGCACGCCAGCATGGCGTAAACAGCTTCGGGAATCATCGGCATATAAATGGTAACTCGATCACCTTTTTTAACTTGATTGCGTTTTAATATATTAGCAAAGCGATTTACCGACTGCGAAAGCTGCAAATAAGTGATTTTTTTGGATTCTTCATTGATGTTATCGGGTTCCCAAATCAGAGCTACTTGATTGGATTTTTCAGGCAAATGCCTATCAATACAATTATAACTGACATTCAATTCGCCGTCTTCAAACCATTTAATTGAGACCGGTTTATTAAAAGTAGAATTATTTGCAATCTTTGGTTTTTTAAACCAAGTGATTCGCTGCGCGATTTCAAGCCATTGGCCACTAGAAAGACTATTTGATTGTTGATTCATGGCTTTAAGTCTAAACAAAAAAATTCGAAAAAAAAAGGCCTATTGAGTTATCAATAGGCCTTTTTAGCTTCTATTCTATAAATTCGTACTATTAATTAACGTCTTTAAAGTCCGCATCAATTACATCATCGCCCGCTTTTTTACCAGCATGAGCTCCATTGTCGCCGCCAGCTGCACCATTAGTATTATCCTTGGTCGCATCTTGTTGCGCACTTGCAGCCTTATAAAGCTCTTCAGTAATCTTGTGCGAAGATTTTTGTAACTTCTCAAAAGCCTCTTTCAGTTCAGCCGCAGTCGCCGCTTTATTATCTAAAACAGTTCGCGCATCAGCCACCATGGTTTTTACGCTGGCTTGATCGGCTTCTGCCATTTTAGAACCTGATTCATTAACTAACTTTTCAGTTTGATAAATCAAATTATCTAAATTGTTGCGCGCTTGCACCGTTTCGGCTTTATCTTTATCGGCTTCAGCTTGCAATTCAGCTTCTTTAACTAATTTTTTAATTTCATCTTCACTTAAGCCTGATTGCGCCGTGATTTTAATATTCTGTGTTTTACCAGAAGCCATGTCTTTTGCAGAAACATTTAAAATACCATTGGCATCCATATCAAAAATCACTTCAATCTGTGGAGTTCCACGCGGAGCCGCTGGAATTCCAGAAAGTTCAAAGCGACCCAAAGATTTATTATCCGTGGCCATTTTTCTTTCACCTTGAAGAACATGAATGTCCACTCCCGGTTGATTATCTGCCGCAGTCGAGAACACCTGAGTTTTCTTTGAAGGAATTGTTGTGTTTCTTTCGATAAGTGTCGTCATCACGCCACCTAAAGTTTCAATACCCAAAGATAACGGCGTTACATCCAGTAATAATACATCTTTTACATCACCAGCTAAAACTCCACCTTGAACGGCAGCACCAATCGCCACCACTTCATCCGGATTCACAGTTCTATTCGGCTCTTTACCGAAGAAATCTTTTACTGCTTTTTGAACAGCTGGAATTCTTGTAGATCCACCGACCAAAACAATCTCATCAATTTCAGATGTTTTATAACCAGAATCTGCTAAAGCTTTTTTACAAGGCTCAATTGAACGTCGAACTAAGTCTTCGGTCATTTGATCGAATTTAGAACGAGTGAGTTTAATTTGTAAATGCTTAGGACCCGATTGATCAGCTGTAATAAATGGTAAATTAATATCCGACTCTTGCGCTGTTGATAATTCAATCTTCGCTTTTTCAGCCGCTTCTTTTAAACGCTGCAAAGCCATTTTATCATTCTTAAGATCTATCGCCTGATCTTTTTTAAATTCTGCGATCAACCATTCTAAAATAACCACGTCGAAATTATCACCACCTAAATGAGTGTCGCCGTTAGTTGATTTAACCTCAACAACACCTTCACCGACTTCAAGAACCGATACGTCAAAAGTACCGCCACCGAAATCGTAAATAATAATTTTTTGATCTTTCTTTTTATCAAGACCATAGGCTAAAGCGGCTGCTGTTGGTTCGTTAATAATACGACGAACATTCAATCCCGCAACTCGGCCCGCATCTTTAGTGGCCTGACGTTGAGCATCGTTGAAGTAAGCCGGAACCGTAATCACGGCATCAGTTACTTCTGAACCCAAGTAGTCTTCAGCCACTTTTTTAAGTTTAGCCAAAACTGCGGCGCCCACTTCTTCAGGAGAGGCAAATTTATCGCCGTGAATTTTAAAAGCGCAATCGGCGCCGCCGTTTTTAGGCACAACATTATAAGGAACTAATTTAATTTCTTCTTGAATTTCTTCAAACTTACGACCGATAAATCGTTTAGCCGAAAAAATAGTATTTTCAGGATTTGTCACCGCTTGACGTTTTGCAATCTGACCCACTAAACGTTCACCGTCTTTGGTGTAAGCCACAACCGAAGGAGTTGTTCTTGCGCCTTCTTCATTAACTAAAACTTTGGCCTCGCCGCCTTCCATAATAGAAACACATGAATTCGTGGTGCCTAAGTCTATACCTATAATTTTTCCCATTTTGATACTCCCTTTTCCCTTTATACATTAAATGTGTGCGTTAATCTAAAATCGTCAAGCTGGTCAGTAATAAAAAAACAAGGTCCAAACTACCTAAAAAGGCCCTTTTTCTTAGCAGCTACTTTAGTCCCGTTTATTTCTGCCAATTGTCTAATCAATTTATCCTCTTCTTCAGTGATTTTTTTAGGAAATTCCACATTCAAAGTAAAGTACAAATCGCCTCGACGAGAACCTCTTAACGAAGGCATTCCGCGCCCCGCAACTTTAATGCGCTCACCAGGTTTGGCCCCACGTGGAATCTCGACCTCAACATCGCCATCCAGCGCATCGGTTTTAATTTCTCCACCTAATAAAAACTGCAAATAAGGCACATCGAGCTCTGCAAAAATATGGTCACCTTCGCGCTCAAACACCTCATGATCTGCAACTCTGACCTCAACAAATAAATCTCCATTAGACCCGCCAGCATAACCGCCTTCGCCCTCATTGGTAACACGAAGTCGGGTGCCATTATCTACGCCCGGTGGAATTGTAACTTTAATTTTACGTTTAGCTTGAATTCGCCCTTTACCTTTACAGCCCGTACACGGAGTCTCGATCACTTCACCTGCACCGCTACAATTATGGCAAGTAGTGGCCATACTAAAAAAGCCCTGCTGCCTAACCACCTGCCCCGCACCATTACAAACCCTACAAGTACTCGCCTTAGAGCCTTTTGCCGCTCCCGAACCATTGCAATCGCCGCAACCGGCTTCAGTATCAAACTCAATCTGCTGTTCTTTACCTTTAATAACTTCCGCCATCGAAATTTCGGTCACGTATCGAAGATCAGATCCTCGCCGAGTCGAATTTCGCGAGCGCGATCTTCCGCCTTGCTGCTGACCAAAGCCGCCGCCTTGCGCGCCGAAAATATCACCAAAAATATCGCCAAACTGCGAAAAAATATCATTCATATCATGGAAGCCCGCACCGCCACCACCTCTGCCGCCACCATTCTGAAAGGCTTGATGTCCAAACCTATCATATTTAGCGCGTTTATCGGCGTTGCTCAGCACTTCGTAAGCCTCTGCGGCCTCTTTAAATTTATCTTCTGCCGCTTTATCCCCGGGGTTACGATCCGGATGAAACTGCATAGCTAATTTTCTGTAGGATTTTTTGATAGTGTCCGCATCGGCAGACTTCTCAACCATTAAAATTTCGTAATAATCACGTTTTGAAGACATATCTGCGTTAATATGAGTTGTTTTTAAAAAAGGTCAAGGTTTAGAGGGGGGATTGCTTAGAATTGAGTCAACAATTTATTTTTTATGCTTCACTTAGCCTGCTGTGCGATTTTTTTCTTTAATTTATCAATCCATTTTGGATCGGTTTCTCTATCGATCAGCTGCTGAAGAATAATTTTGGCTGTATCATTATCGCCGCCCTCACTGGCTAGGCGGCCGGCACTTAAACGCAACCAATCTGGCGCTCCATTTTCTGAAGCGGCCAAAAAACGTTTTGAGGCCTTTAGCTTATCTTTCTCTTCAAACAAGGCGTGATAGCCGGCTGCATACATCAGCGGCCAGTCTTTATTAAAAAATTCGACACCTTTATCAAAAATAATAGAAGCTCCAGCGTAGTCTGAAATCAAAATTGTTAAGGCCAGCGCTCCGTAGTAATAGGCCTCTTTGAATTTTTGATCTAGTTCGACAGTTAGATTAACCACATTAAATAACCACGACTTACCAGTGCATTCACGCTCATTAATGGGCTGATCGCAGTGATCCATATCTTGTACAGCACGAATCCAAAACGAATCGGAAGCTTGCGCATAAAAACCTGCATTTAAATATTTCAACTCAAGCGGTGGAGCGATATAGTTGGTGCGGTTCTGAAGATTAGGCTTTAAAAATTGAGCCTGCAAAATAAAAAAAAAGGCTACTAAAAATAGTAACCTTTTTTCTAAACTAACAAAAACTTTAAACTTACAGACCACTGACAAGTGAACGAACTAGTTTATTCTGATTGATACTCCAAGCATCAGAAGTAGCAGGAGCGTACGCCACTGGAGTATTACGAGGATCTCCGGCTGCAATTCCTGTAAATCGTTCTGCACCTGCAGCATTATTACATGACACATCAGGAGCTATAGGAGCTGCGAAAATGACTGAGGCCGCCGGAGCAAATGCCGGAGCTAAAGTAACATGCCAAACTGCCTGCTGTGTACCTACAGGGTTTATAAGCGCACGATGAGCTTGTGTTCGCGTTGCCGGAACCTCTGCAGGGGCACCGTTTACTACTGTATACGCCCCACATACAGCATTGGGAAATCCCGCCGTGTACCTAAGGTTGTTTCCAGTAACTGCAAATCCGATATTTAAAAGATCTGTGCTATATAAATTCCATTCGCCTCTAAAGCTAGTTTCAGCAACATAAAGAGCATTTAAGTGAGACTTAGCCTCGCTCTGTCTTGTTTTAGCCTGAAATTTCGCATACTGCGGAACTCCCACAGCTGCCAAAATACCGATAATCGCCACGACGACCATCAATTCAATTAACGAGAAACCTTTGTTGTTAGTGATTATCTTACGCATTAAAAACTCCCTTTTTTTTTAAATATTTCGATTCATTCAAAATTTAATTACTTAATAATGCTATCATTTTAATAATGAAGTGCAACATTTTTATTTAAATCAAATTTTACTGTTTCATTATGAGATTTTGCCTCATAATCTATATATATGGGAAGCAATCACAAAGCCAATGCCGATAGCGGACTAGACTTAGATACAGAGGATGAGGTTTCAACCGAGGAACCCAAGCTTTATAAAGTTTTGATGCATAACGACGACTACACCCCAATGGATTTTGTTATTTTGGTACTTAAGCAGTTTTTTAACAAACTTAACGATGATGCTTACAAGATCATGCTGGACGTGCATAATAAGGGTGTGGGCCTTGCTGGAATTTATTCTTTTGAAGTGGCCGAAAGTAAAGTGATGCAGGTGAATCAGTTTTGTAAGAATAATCAGCACCCGCTTAAAACCAGTTTTGAAGAGGAGTCTTGATATGCTTTCCAAAGAGTTAGATAAAAGATTCGGAAAAGCCATTGATCTGGCCTTTAAAAAAAATCATGAGTTCGTAACGCTAGAGCACTTTGTATTTTGTCTGGTTGAATCTCCGCTGATTGTAGAGATTTTAGAGAAACTGGGAACAGTTCCCACCGAAATAAAAAAAGAATTAGATGTTTATATCAAAAAAAATCCGGTGTTCACTGATGAGCAGAAAAAAAGCCTTATAGGTAGTGACATTGAAAGCTGGAAGCCTGATTTAAGTGCGTCTTTGCACCGCGTATTTGAACGCGCGGCGCTTCAAATACAGGCCGCCGGTAAAAACGAAATCAACGAAGGCCATGTACTGGTTGCAATTTTTGAAGAAAAAAAATCCTTTGCCGCTTATGTTTTAGAAAAATGCGGCGTTCGCCAGTTTGATGTGATTTCAATTATCAGCCACGAGCTGTCACAGGGTTCTGTTAAAGGACTTGAGGACATGGATTCTGATATGACCTCAGGTGGTGGCGGCAAAGCCTCATCGGCCCTAGATAGTTTTGCCTTAAACCTCAATGAGTATGTACTTTCCGGAAAAAAAGACCCCTTAATTGGCCGCGATGATTTAATTCAAAAAATGATTCAGACCCTGGGCCGCCGAACTAAAAACAATCCCTTGCTGATTGGTGATTCCGGCGTTGGAAAAACCGCTGTGGCGGAAGGCTTGGCAGAAAAAATTATTCTGGGTGAGGTTCCGGAGTTTTTAAAAGATAAGGTGATTTATTCAGTGGATTTAGGTTCATTACTTGCCGGCGCAAAGTACCGCGGTGATTTTGAAGGCCGCCTGAAAAATATTTTAAAAGAAGTTAAGGCACGAAAAAATGTTATTCTTTTTATAGATGAAATTCACACGATTGTGGGAGCGGGTTCTACTTCTGGTGGCTCGATGGATGCCTCTAATTTGTTAAAACCGGCACTCACTAAAGGTGAAGTTTCATGTATTGGCGCCACGACTTTTCAGGAGTACCGCCAGCATTTTGAAAAAGACAAAGCCTTAACCCGAAGATTCCAAAGACTGGATGTCAGCGAGCCTTCGCTCGAAGATACAATGCTAATTATTAACGGAATCAAAAAAAAATACGAAGAATTTCATGGTGTTACTTATTCTGATGAAAGCCTTAAGGCCTGTGTTGATCTTTCGCAGAAATATCTGATTAACACCAAATTACCCGACAAAGCCATTGATTTATTAGACGAAGTCGGCAGCACGGTTAAGTTAAGAAAATCAGAGAATGAGACCGATCCTAAAATTGTGATTCCTAAACTTGTAGAAGCCAAAGATGTTATGGCTGTTGTCAGTAAACTTTCGGGTGTTCCCGCAGTTGAAATGTCGCATGATGATTTAAAAGGCCTTAAAGATCTGGATAAAAAATTAAAGGCTGTGGTCTTCGGACAAGATGAAGCCATTGATGTTTTAGTAAGATCCATTAAATTTGCACGCAGCGGACTTGATCAAAAAGAAAAACCCTGGGGTTCCTTTTTATTTGCTGGGCCCACCGGGGTTGGTAAAACTGAGGTCTGCAAACAACTGGCGCGTATTTTAGGTGTGCATTTTCACCGCTTTGATATGAGTGAATACATGGAAAAACATTCGGTCTCTCGCCTCGTCGGAGCCCCTCCGGGTTATGTGGGCTATGAACAGGGCGGACAATTAACTGAACAAGTTCAAAAAAACCCCTACTCGCTTATTTTGCTTGATGAGGTCGAAAAGGCCCATCCGGATATTTATAATATTTTACTGCAAGTCATGGATGGTGGTCGCTTAACGGATGGCAATGGCAGAACTGTGGACTTTAAAAATACTTTGCTGGTCTTAACAACAAACGCCGGAGCGGTTGATGTGGCCAAAGGAACCATTGGTTTATCTAAAAGTGACCGCAGTGGCGTTAGCGCAGAAGCTATTAAAAAAACCTTTGCCCCGGAATTTATAAACCGCCTTGATCAGGTGGTTTATTTTAACTCTTTAACTCTTGATTTGATTTTAAAAGTGGTTGAAAAATTCTTATCTGATTTGCGTTTGACGCTGGCCCTCAAAAAAGTTGATCTTAACTACACGGATGAGGTTGTCAGACACTTGGCAGACAAAGGTTTTGACCCCGTTTACGGTGCTAGACCAATTGCTCGCAAAATTGACCAGTTAATAAAAAGTCAATTGGTAGATGAGTTACTTTTTGGTAAGCTAAAAACCGGTGGACGAGTTAATGTTAGTTTAGAGAACGATAATCTTAACGCTAAACTTAGCTTTGAGTTTAGCGCAGCTGTAACAAAACCGGCTACTAAGTTAAAACAAAGTATTAAAGCTTAAGTTGAATTTTTCTATAGGGATGTATCGATGTTTAAATCAGATTTTTTATTATTATTTTCACTTATTTCAATTTTTTTTCTTTCAACGTCCTGCATGTCACAATCTTTACTGCCCGGCAGCGATCTTGATGAGGTTGAAAAAGGCCGCTCAGTTCTGATGGCCTACACCTGTGATGAGCTAATTGAAAAAGCCAGCAATACTTCATTTTCTCTTAAAAATCTAGCCGCTATCAGAGCCGCCGGACGCTGTAAAGATTTTAATTTCGATTTTAATCTTTTGTCGGACTTCGAGGTTAAGCTTTACTCAAGTGAAATAGCTAGCTTTGAGGCTGATAAAACCGAAAATATTATTATCGGCGAACTCACCGTCGCCGACCTGCAGGAAAAAATAAAAAAAGAAAAAGTGGCGGATGCAAAATTTAAATACTACAAACAATTGCGTTTAAAACTT
Source organism: Bdellovibrionota bacterium (assembly GCA_038042235.1). Taxonomy (GTDB): domain Bacteria; phylum Bdellovibrionota; class Bdellovibrionia; order Bdellovibrionales; family Bdellovibrionaceae; genus Pseudobdellovibrio. The sequence continues at coordinate 17,045 of JBBTEQ010000097.1, forward strand.
AAACGCAACGCTGATAAAAGGGACTATCTTAAAACCACTTTGGCCACCTACAAGTGGGCACTAAAGAATTTTAAGTCCCATGCAAAAGAAAGTGAAGCTTACGTCATTTTCTATGAGGCGGCACAAATGGCGGCCCGCACTTTCTGGACTGAAGACAACAAGCCCCAAGCTAACAAAATTATTAATGAATCCATTAGAACACTTAAAAAGAAATCGATAGCCGAATTACTTTATATAAAAGGACGCATCTTTGAGGAAGAGAAAAAAATTACAAGAGCCAGCGCCGAATACGATTTAACATTGAAAGATATCACCACCTATAAACCAAAAAGTTTAAGCTTCAGTATGGATCGCCTGCTTTGGGTTAAAGCCTGGATTTTTTATAAAGAGTACAAATACACCGAGGCTGAAAAATCTTTTTCTGATTTAGCAGATTCTACTGAAGATCTTTCAGAAAAATCCCGCGCACGCTTTTATCAGGCGCGCTGCCTAAAATTTCAAGGAAAAGATCAAGAGGCACAAGCTATTTTTGAGGCCATTGCCCAAAGCGATTTTTTTGGTTATTACGGACTGGTTTCATATAAAGAGTTAGGTAAAAAATTTCCAGCTCTAAAAACTATTAAATCCACCAATGTATTAAAATATGATCTTGCTCTTAAGTTTTTAAAAGCATCTGAAAAAGAACTTTTTATCGACCTGATCAGGTACCGGGAATTCACCTTAGCCGAAAAGGCCATCAGCCTACTCTCTAAATCAAAAGAAGAAGCGCTCAATTTAGGACTTTACTTAGCAAAAAATAACCAGCTTTATATGCCACTTTTCCGAATTTTTGCAAAGCTGAATAATGACGAAAAAATCGATGTTTTTGTTAATTATACGCATCTAATTTTTCCGCAACCCTATCAGGACCAGGTGAGCGAAATGGCGACAAAAACCAAGCTCCCAAGTTCGCTGATTTATTCTATTATGAAGCAGGAATCCGCCTTTAATGAAAAAGCCCGCAGCCCTGCTGATGCCATGGGCCTTATGCAGGTTATTCCTAGGCTAGCTCAGCGAATTTCTAAAAAATTCGAAGTGCCCTACCGAAATTCACAGGATCTTTATAATCCTGACATCAATATTCAGCTGGGAAGTCTTGAATTAATGGAACAAGTTAAAAAGCAAAATGGCCAACTCAGTTATGTAGCTGCGGCTTACAATGCTGGCCCTGGGGCCTTAGCTGGATGGCTTAAAAATCGTAAGCGTGATGATATCCTTGAGTTCATCGAAGAGATCCCTTACGACGAAACAAGAACTTATGTTAAACTCATAGCCCGAAACAAGCTGTTTTACGAACGTATCTCAAATCGAGACAGTGAGCATGATTTTCCGCTCGATTTTTTAAACTAAATTAGGCATTGCCTTGTTTTGAGACACTAGTTTTCTTAAGACCTTCAGTTGTTTATCCGAGAAGATAAATATGAAGAAAATAAACTCTCTCTATGCAGTGAATATCTTGTTTTTAACTCTTTTTATAGGCGCATTTTTTTATTCGTATTATTTTACAGATTCAAATCCGTTACGACAGATGCAATCAACAAAAAAGAAAAAGAATCGCTCTGAAACTCGTGAGCTCGAACTAGGTTTGGTTAAAGATCAGACCAATGAAGTAATAGATGAGCCCTCGGCGTTATTTAATGATCCCGCCATTAAGCAGGCTTGGGGTTTAAAAAAGTCAGATGCGGCACGTGCTTGGTCGGTTTCACAAGGTAACAAAAATACAATCATTGCGGTCATTGATACTGGTATTGATGTTGACCATGAAGATTTAAAAAATAATTTGTGGGTGAATCCGGGCGAAAGCGGCCTTGATCTCAAAGGCCGAAACAAAGCGACCAATGGCATGGATGACGATCAAAACGGTTTCATCGATGATATCCACGGCTTTAATTTTGTTTCTGGCAATGCTAATTTAAGCGATAACCACGGGCATGGAACTCACATTGCCGGTATCATCGGCGCTGAGGCTTCAAATAAAAAAGGCATCAGCGGAATTTCGCCAAATGTCAGCCTCATGATACTGAAATACTTTGATCCCAAAGTGCCGAATACTGATAACCTTAAAAATACCATATCCTCAATTCGCTATGCCGTAAAAATGGGAGCGCATATCATCAATTATTCGGGTGGTGGAACTGATTTTTCGCAGGAAGAGTTTAATGCTGTTGAACTAGCCGAAAAAAAAGGAATACTCTTTGTTGCTGCTGCCGGTAATGAAAGATCAAATTCAGATCAGCACCATTACTACCCTGCCGATTATGGTCTAAAAAATATTATTTCCGTAACCGCCATTGACCCTACAACTGAAGTTTTATCGTCTTCGAATTACGGTGTTTTAACTGTTGATATTGCAGCTCCCGGCCAAAATATCCTCTCGTGTTTGCCGAGTAATTCTTATGGACTGATGACCGGTACATCGCAGGCCACCGCTTTTGTAAGTGGTGCCGCAGCTTTGGTTATGTCGCATAAAAATCAGTACTTCAAATCCACCGAGGTTAAAAATTATATATTATCCACCGGCGACAGCTCGGCTTCGCTCCATACAAAAACAAAAACTTCGCGCCAATTAAATTTATTTAAGGCTTTAACTATTTTAGGTTCTGAAACAGGTTTTGCCGGAGCTGCAAAACCGAGAGTGCAAGACAGCTTCCCATCTGAATTAAAACAGCACCGAGCTGAATCAAATTTAAACAGCGTAAACAAAGTTGCGCAGTTCGGCCGCCAATTGCTAGAAAGTCTGCCTGCCGAAAATAAAAACATACGAAAAAAACCTACTCGCATCGGCGATGAAACTAAAGCTAATGAAAACTAAGTAATTAAATCAGAACCTAAAACCAGATTTATTGTTGGGATAACTTTTAGTAAGCAATCCGACGCCAAAAGCGATAATGGTCAAAATCATAACCAAACCGCTGTATTTTGGAAATGTCGGAACAAATTTATTATAAATAAGCAGTAACATTCCAATCGTACCAATCCCAACAAAAAAATACTGCTTAAGCGATAGCTGGCCAATTACAGAAACCGTATCTTCGGGCTTGGTGGCCACTTGTGTTTTAAACTGCTGCTCAAGCCTGAGTTCAATTTGCCGAATGTACTTTTCACATAAAGAGTCAAAACCCATGCTTTTTTGCAAATCAGCGTATTTCTGAAATGCAAAATTAAGTGCCATTTTCAAGTGACATTTATTTATGAAATCCTGGTGATATTGATCCTGATCAAAGTTAATGACCACTTTCTGCCACTGCTGATTCAACTCAAACAACACTGGACTAGCAGCTTTTTGGGATTCTATATATTTAGTAGCAAAAACCCCGCAGGTCGGACATTCATCGCTTTTATTTGGCTTAAGGCTTGAACATTTTGGGCAAGTTGAAAAGGCTTTGTGTCCTGTTTCAGAAGTGACAAAAATCCCAAAAGTATCTTGTTGGTTTTTTAAGACAAAGGCTTTGCTGCAACTGGCACAATCAAACTCGGCACCAGTTAAAGTAGAGCTGCCATCAAATACATCAGGGCTTGTTTTATAAAGTTTCTGGCAATGAGGGCAGCGAAAGCAGATTTCACTATCAGTTCTTTGGATAACATGATTTTCTTTTTGTATTTCTATGCTCATCTGCGTCTTCCCCCGAATAACAGATTATGATACTGATAATAGCATGACCAGATTTCTTAATTATTTCAAGAGTATTCCCACATTTATTTTATTATCGCTCTTGAGTGGTATTCTGACCGGTACTTCTTACATTCCATTTAATGGTTGGGCCTTGTTATTTTGTTATATCCCTCTATGGGTGGCCGCGCTTAAGCTTCACAATGCAAACAGCTCCCTTAAACAGATATTTTTTGCTGGATGGATTACGCAGTTTGTGCTGACTTTGATAGGTTTTAATTGGATTTACTATGTTGCATCAGAATTCGGTCACCTACCCTGGTTTCTTTCGCTGGGCGCCCTTCTGCTTTTTGCAGCTCTCATGCATATCTACATCCCATTATCATTAGTTTTAGCATTCTGGACCATAAGAAAATTCCATATCAAATCAAACTATGTGCAATTTGTATTAATGGCTTTATTTTTAGCCCTTATTGAGCGTATCTGGCCTTCAATATTTGAATGGAATATGGCCTACACTCTACTCTGGATAAATTTTCCGCTTTATCAGTGGGCCGATACTGTTGGTTTCTGGGGTCTTTCTACTTGGCTTATGCTTTTTCAGGCAGGTTTGGCCTATGCTTTTTGGCAATATAAAATCAATAACCGCCATTCCATCATAACTACATTTTCAATTTTTTTCTTAGTAGTGCTGTTGTCTGTTACTGGGTTTATCAAAGGCAAAGCTTGGGCCCTAACCGACGAAACAGCTAAAATTGCTGTGGTCCAAGGTAATATCGGTAATGCTGAAAAAGTTCTATCTGAAAAAAAATATCAATATCATTCGTATATTCGCAGCGTTTACACCGAACTAACCTCAAAGCATCTGGTGCAGCAACCTACCGATATTATAATCTGGCCCGAAACCGCTATGCCTTTTGGGCTTGATGAACACTTTCACGAACGTCTTGAGCAAAAAAGTTTAATAGAGTCGGTGCAGAGTTGGGGAATTCCGGTCATTATCGGAGCTTATTCAATTGATCTAACAAAACAGGATCATCTGGGTTACCCAGTCTACAGAAACGCGATTTTTTATTTATCTCCTAACGTGAGCGTTCCTCCTGAATTACCAACTCCTTTTTCAGACAAGCCCTATTATAAAACTAATTTACTGGTCTTCGGCGAATATATGCCCTTTGGTGAGCAGTTCCCCATTCTTTATAAGCTGCTGCCGTTTGTCGGCACTTATGAACGAGGCTCAGGCCCTGTAGTTGCAAATGTTGCTTTAAAAAATAAAACTTTACGTATGGGACCGCAAATCTGTTACGACTCACTTTCTCCAGATTTTTCGCGAGGGCTTGCAAGCAACGGAGCTCAGGTTATTTTTAATGTCACCAACGATTCCTGGTACGGTTCATGGAGCGAGCCTTTTCAACATCAGCTCATGACGCTAGCACGTGGAATTGAAGTTCGTCGTCCGCTTATAAGGTCAACCAACACCGGGGTTTCTTCTGCCATTTTAGCCGATGGAACTTTACTCAAAAACTCCCCACAAGATAAAACTTGGACCCATACCTATGATATTCCATATAAGTCTGAACCTCCCCAAACATTTTATACGAAAATTGGTTATTTAGATTGGATTCTTTGGTTGTTGTTGCTGATAGCGCTCGTTTTCAGTTATCGTAGCAAGGATGAGCATGTTCGAAATTAAAAACTTAGACTGGCTTGAAATTCTTGAAAAGATCAAATCTTTTGCGACCAGTGAAAACGCCCGTAATATTATTTCTGAAACTAAGCCCTGCTTCTCTGCAACTTTGGCCGAAAAAAGTTTTTATGAAATAGAATCGGCCGGAGCGGTTATTCTTTCTGGCGTCAGGCCCCATATGGAAAGCCTTGATCTTTTCGAGCTCTGGATCACCCGCCTTAAAAAAAAAGCCGTCCTAAAAACTTTAGAGCTGAAAGACATTCGGCATTTTTGTCTTGAAACCATTGCCCTTTACGAGGTCTTAAAAACTCAAGTTACAGCTTGGTCGCAGGATCAACTTGAACTCTTGATGAAGGCCGACGAACCGCTTTCTGCTATCGACAGCCTTATGACATCATCTGGTGATATCCGTATGGATGCCTCTGAAAAACTTTACCGGCTTTCAAAAGAAAAAGAAACTTTAGCACGTCAGATTCAAGGCCATATGGATAAGCTGGTTAATGACAACAAAGTCGAACACATGTTGCAAGAGCGTTATATTACAACCCGTGAAGGACGCTGGGTTATACCGGTAAAAGGTGGAATGCAGCACTTTGTTCCGGGTATTATTCATGGAAGCTCTCAGACCAAACAGACCGTGTACATGGAGCCCGAAACTGTAATTCCGATGAACAACCGTCTTCGTCAAATCGAAGTTGAAATCGATGATGAAGTCGAAAGACTACTTTACGAAATTTCTGGTTATATGTCGACGATGGCATTAGCTTTTGAAAAAACTAAAAAAATACTGGAATATTGTGATGTTTTATTTTCAAAAGCTCAACTCGCTACTCAGCTAGAAGCCCACAGTTGTCAGTTTGATAATACTAAAATTGAATTAAAAGACTTATCGCACCCGCTCCTTAAACTTTATGGTAAAAAAATTGTCAGTAATACAGTTCTGATGAATTCTGATAAAAGTATTTTGATTTTATCCGGCCCCAATGCCGGTGGTAAAACAGTGCTGCTTAAATCCATTGGCCTGGCCGCACAGATGGCCCGCTGCGGGCTCCCCATCTGCACCTCGATTGAATCTACAATTCCGTTTTTTAACGAAATTGTAACCGGTATTGGAGACTCGCAAAGTGTCGATGAAGACCTCAGCACCTTTGCCGCGCATTTAAAAATTTTAGATAATGCTTCACATCTTAATGGCCTAGATAATTTAATCCTAATAGATGAAATATGCGGTTCGACCGACCCCGAAGAAGGTTCGGCTCTGGCACGGGCTTTTATTGAAAAATATGCGCAAAATAAAGTTTTTGGGGTCATCACTTCGCATTTAAGTCCCCTTAAGATGGGCTGGCTAGAAACCGACCCCATCCTCAACGGCAGCTTACAATATGATACTCAGCTTGGCCGCCCCACTTATCAGTTTCTTTCGGGAATACCCGGAGAATCATTAGCGCTGCAAACTGCAAGAAGAGCCGGCGTTTCAGAAGACATTGTAAAAGCGGCTATTGAAAAACTAAGCCCCGAGGCCCGAGCCCGCTTAAATAAAATGAGTGAGCTCGAATCTTTAAAAAAAGATATTACAACGTTACAAGAAAACCTGAAGAAGCAAACACACAAAGCTTTAAAGCTGCAAGAAGAATATGAAACCAAACTTGAAGCCTTTGAAAAAGAAAAAGAAAATAAGCTGTCGATGGCCTTAAAAAAAGCCGCAGGTGTGGTTGATGAGGCTATCGCTACCGCTAAGGCTGGCTCAGCACTAGATAAGCATCGACAGCTTCACGAAATTAAATACAATTTACCAGAAATTGTAACAGAAAAACCAGCACAGAATGGCTCAGCTTCACAAATAAAAACTTCAGAAGAATTTGCC